>DATIMB010000183.1:0-6492 GCA_035475875.1 Micrococcaceae bacterium | reverse complement strand
GCGATCAGAGCTGGACGAAAGGAACGCGGGGCGAACCGCTTTCCCTTTGGCTGCGGCCGAACTCGCTTTCAGCGCAGCAGGGGTCGGGATGAACATGGAAATGAACCAATCGCTCGGGTCTGTCCTCAACAGCGAGGACAGAATTAACTGTAAGCGCGGTCACAGCATTTCGCAATAGGATAATTCATTTTCACAATGTGGAATTTATTCGGACGCGCCCCCGGCTGCGGGTCATCGAGGTGGCCGGTCCATGAGCTGGCCCGTGGCCGCCGAGGAGATGGAACTGGCCTGGCCTGCAGTCAACGAACAGTGACGAGGCTACCGAGACAGACATCCGGGCCGGCGACTGCCGGTCCGGATGATTTCCGGTATGAATGCGGCGTGGCTCAGGCGTTTCCGGCCCGCAGATGGGACAGCACCAGTCCGACGGGGATACTCACGACCAGCACGATGTAGAACGCGCGAAGGAGGGCGGCCGGCAATGGCCGTTGGGCACGGCGGGTCCCGACGGCGGCGAGCACCAGGCCGGCGACCAGCAGGAGTCCGCCGGCGTCGGTGACCACCGGGATGGAACTCAGTGCTCCGGCCACGACCAGTGCGTTTCCGGCGTTCCAGCAGGCCAGCAGCACCCAGCGCTGTGTGCGTGGCGCGGGCGCGGCGCAGAGGAGCCGGCGCTGCTGGCTGATGGCACACTGGGCAACCCCACAGACCAGTACCAGGTACGCGGCAAGCCAGCTTCCTAGTTCGAAGTGGAAGGGACCGGCGGCGGCGGCGACCAGGCCGCCGAGCACGATGAAGGCAACCCCCGCCGCATACCCGACGCGCGCGGTTGCCTCTGTCATGCCGGGGAAGCGGCGGAGAGCTGGAGCCGCCAGGCCTCCGGGCCGCGGTCCAGGTAGCTGACGCTGAATCGTCCCGGGGTCCTCTGCTCAATCTGGGCGAGCAACGGCAGCGGGTCGTGCGGGGCGACCAGGATCAGGCCTCCGCCAGGTCCGATGGCATCGAGGGCGCCGAAGACGGTGGCGTGGCGGATGGCGTGCGGGACAGCCCGCACGTCAAGTTCCACGAATGCCGGTTCGTCGACGATGCCGCATTCGCAATGCGCCGCGCCGGTGTGGGCGGCGCCGCGGCCGGAAACCGAGGTGCGGCCGGAAACCGAGGTGTCGTCGTCGGCCGTGAGGGATTCGATCTCCGACCAGAGCGAACTAAGCGGCAGCCCGCTGCTCCGGGCCAGGAGCGGAAGGGCGAGGTCGTCGAATGAACGCAGGTACTGGCCCAGGTGCACCCTCAGCTCAGCGGCCGCGCCGGCGGTCTCGGCAGCTCCGCTGAGCCCGGTCAACCGCAGCACGGTACTGGTGACCAGCCCGCGTCCGGTGCTCAGCCGGTCGGAGAGGCCGGCATCTTCCTGGCGGATCGCCGGGTCGACGACGGACTGTTCCGCGCCGAGCAGGCTGTCCAGTGAGCCTTGGGCCCAGTCAAGCAGGGCCATGTTCGCCTGCCGGATCCGCTCCCGGTCGCCGTCGGCGGTGGCCTCGAGGAGCTGCGCCGTCAACGCGGCCGCGCTGCCGGCGAGCTGTGCGTGGCGTGCGGTGATGCGCTCGACGGCGTCGGAGTCCGGTCCGCTGGAGGCGAGCACCAGATCCGATCGCCGGGCCGGATCCGCTGTTGCTTCAGCGGCACCGGTGGTGGGGGTGGGATTTCCGGCACTCATCTTTATCCTCCGTGGTCTCGAATGTGATTTAAACCTAACATCATCATTTTTATTGGCTACACTGATCCCATGAGCCAAGACCTAAAGGACCGGTCCGACATCGCCGCGTTGGTCGAAGAGTTCTACCGCCGGGCCTTCGCGGACCCGCTGATCGGCCCTATCTTCACCGACATCGCAAAGATGGACCTGGACCGCCATCTGCCCATCATGTGCGACTTTTGGGAGACGGTGCTTTTCCGGGCAGGCCTGTACCGCCGCAACGCCCTGCAGGTGCATCTGGCGCTCAACGCCATGTTTGCGCTGGAGCAGGAGCATTTTGACCGCTGGTTGGAGCTGTGGGTCCAGAACGTCGACGACCACTTCGCCGGCCAGAAGGCGGAACTGGCCAAGGTCCAGGCCCAGCGCATCGCCGGATCCATCCACCGGCGGGTCCAGGGCCGTTCCGGCAGCGACTTCGAGACCCTGAAGCCGCGCTGGACCCAGGGAGCGGAACCGATCGATGCCCACCGGTTCTGAAACGGGCCAGCGGGCCCCTGGTTGGGTGCCGGGCGGCAAGCCCGACGACGGGGCGTACCATGCAGCGCTGGCCTCGAACACGCGCAGGCGGGTCCTCGACGCTCTCGCGGCCTCGGCGCAGCCGATGGACGCCCTGGCGATCGCCGGCGTGCTGGAACTTCATGTTTCGACGGTCCGGTTCCACCTGGAGCAACTCGAGGAGGCGCACCTGGTCCGGCGAGGGACCGATGGGGAAAAGCGCCGCGGCCGGCCGCGGCTGCTTTATACGCCTGTCCTGACGGACGAGCGCAACGAGACGTCGCGGGAGCAGCTCATCGGGGTGCTCGCCGGAGCCCTCGCGGACAGCGATGCGGACCGTGGGCGCAGCCGCTCCGTTGACGCCGGCCGGGCGTGGGCACGCGCGCTGGTCCCGGAACACGCCGACAGCGGGGATCGCCGCCAGGCGCTGCTCGGTGTCCTGGACCGGCTGGGTTTTGACCCGGCGTCCGACGGCGACGCCATCCAGTTGCGGGGATGCCCGTTCCGCGATGCCGCACGGCAGCAACCGCAGGTGGTCTGCTCCGTCCATCTTGGGCTTGTCCGGCAGCTGCTCGACGACGGCGGCGATGCCGACGACCGCCCGGGGCACCGCGTACAACTGCTCCCTTTTGTCCAACCGGAACTTTGCGTCATCAACGTCGGCAACGCGTAAGGGGCACGCCACCGCCCGCCGGGTCGGCCGGTCCGTTGGTCCAGCCGGTCCGTTGGTCCAGCCGGTCCGCTAGTCCAGCTGGGCGACGGCCTCGCGGATGTCGAATTCCTCGTCCAGTTCCTGGTGCCGGGATTCCGTCTCGGGGGCCACTTCACCCTCCGTGATGATTTCGCGGTCCAACTGCCGTTGAATCTGGCTGTCCAGTACCTGCAGGGACGGGTCGGACAGCTCATCCAACTGATCCGGAAACGGTTCATCCGGTGTCAGGCGCAGTTTCCGTTCCATAATTTACTTTCCGATCCGGCAGCACGGAGCTTATTGTCCGAAGGCATTATCTGCCACATCCGGCCGGGTTATCAACCCCGATCAACTCGGACGGGGCACTGCAACGGTGGCCGCAGCCTGTTCCAGGACCTGGCGGAAGGCCAGGATTGCGGGGCGGTGGATGCTGGCGCCGCGGACTGAGGTGAACACCGTGCGCCGTGGACTGCCGGGAGGCTCGAGCAGTTGGCAGCTGGTATCCCGGTCCGTCCAGACCAGATCGGGCATAAAGGCCACTGCGTTGCCGGATTCGATCAGCCGGATCTGGGCCTGCAGATCGGCGGTTTCGTAGCGGACATCGGGTTCGAATCCGGCCTGCCGGCAGGTCTGTTCGGCCCAGTGCCGGGAGGCTGCCCCACGGGGCTCCATCACCCAAGGCGCCCCCTGGGCGGTATCCACGGAGACGGCGCCGAACCGGTTAAGTCCGGGCGGCGGGACGGCGAGCCGGATGGCGTCGGCGGTGAGCTTCTTGCGGTCCAGCCCGGGGTGGTGCGGTGCGGCGTGGCCGGGGTACTGCTCGGCGACGACGAGGTCGAAGTCACGGGCCCAGGTTTCGTGCAGCGCCGTCTCGGGTTCGCGCTGGACCATTTCGATCCGCACGTCGGGATACTGCCGGGCCATAGCCGTCAAGGCGTCAGGCATCAGCGCCAGGGCGGCGGACTGGAACACCGCCAACCGCACGGTGCCAGTGACGGTGGTCAGGGAAGCGGCCATGTCGGCTTCGGCGCGTTCCAGGGTTTCGAGCAGTTCGGCGGTGTGCGCGACCAGGATCTCGGCCTGCGGGGTGAGTTGGACGCGGCGTCCGGTTTTGCGCAGCAGTTCGACGCCGGCTTCCTTCTCCAGGAGGGTCAGCTGCTGCGACACCGAGGAGGGACTGAAATTCAGCGCGCTGGCCACCTCGGCCAGGGTGCCGCGGATCTTCAGTTCACGGAGAAGCCGCAGCCGGCGGACATCAAGCATCGGTGCTCCCATACATCGGTACAACTAACGGATATTGCTCGGAAAAGATCGCTTTTCCTAAGGTGATTCTAGTGCTGATACTAGGAGAAGTAGACATACGCCTCCAGCAAGAAAGACCGGTTCCCCCTAATGACGAACACCCTTCCGGGTACCAGCGCCGAGTCCGGCATATCCGCCCCCGGCATCGCCGCCTCCGGCACCATCTCGGGCCGCGCACCCTCCGGCATGCCGAAGGAGGACCTGGCCGAAGAGGCTATCGGGCTGGTCCGGCACTGGCTCAGCGAGGGCGCCAAGGTTCCCGTTGACGCTTCGGCCAAACAGCTGGCCGGAGTGCTGAAGGATCCGAACGGGCTGGACTTCACGGTCGGCTTCGTCGACGGCGTGATCCGCCCCGAGGACCTGAACGTCGCTGCTCGG
Source organism: Micrococcaceae bacterium (assembly GCA_035475875.1). Classification (GTDB taxonomy): domain Bacteria; phylum Actinomycetota; class Actinomycetes; order Actinomycetales; family Micrococcaceae; genus Arthrobacter_M. The sequence goes on along the minus strand of DATIMB010000183.1, from coordinate 1,876 downwards.
AACCTGGCCCGGCTGGCTCCGAAGGTCCCGGTCTTCCTGCCCTGGTACATGCGCGGAGCGGTGCGGTTTGGCGGCGCATTGGCTCCGGTACTGCCGCGGCTGGTCATCCCGGTAGCCAGGCGGGTGCTGCGCGAGATGGTGGGCCACCTGATTGTGGACGCCAGCGACGCGAAGCTGGGCCCGGCGATCGCGAAGATCCGCAAGGACGGGGTGCACCTGAATGTGAACCTGCTGGGCGAAGCGGTGCTGGGACAGCGCGAGGCTGCCCGCCGGCTGGAGGGCACGCACAAACTGCTGGCCCGCGATGACGTGGACTATGTCTCCATCAAGGTCTCCTCCACCGTCGCCCCGCATTCGGCCTGGGCTTTCGAGGAGGCGGTGGAGCACGTCGTCGAGAGCCTGACCCCGCTGTACCGTAAGGCCGCGGAGGCCGCCAGCGCGAAATTCATCAACCTGGACATGGAAGAGTACAAGGACCTGGAGATGACCATGGCGGTCTTCACCCGGATCCTGGACAAGCCCGAATTCGCGAACCTGGAGGCCGGCATCGTACTGCAGGCCTACCTGCCTGACGCCCTCTCGGCGATGATGCGGCTGCAGGACTGGGCGCAGGCGCGGCGCGCCAACGGCGGTGCGCGCATCAAGGTCCGCCTGGTCAAGGGCGCCAACCTGCCGATGGAACAGGCCGAGGCGTCTGTGCATGACTGGCCGCTGGCCACCTGGGGCTCCAAGCAGGACTCCGACACCAACTACAAGCGGGTGCTGAACTACGCTTTGACCCCGGAGCGCATCGACGCGGTCCGGATCGGCGTCGCCGGCCACAACCTCTTCGACGTCGCATACGCCTGGCTGCTGGCCAAGGACCGCGGCGTGCAGGCCGGCATCGAATTCGAGATGCTGCTGGGCATGGCCACCGGCCAGGCCGAGGCCGTCCGCCGGGATGTGGGCTCGCTGCTGCTGTACACCCCGGTGGTGCATCCGCAGGAATTCGATGTGGCCATCGCCTATCTGATCCGCCGTTTGGAGGAGGGCGCCAGCCAGGACAACTTCATGTCCGCCGTCTTTGAACTCAGCGCCAACGAGGCCCTCTTCGAACGCGAAAAGCTGCGTTTCCTGGCCTCGCTGGAAAACCTGGACGACGCCGTTCCCGGTCCCAACCGAACCCAGGACCGGAATCTGCCGGAGGCATCGTCCCCGGTGCACGGTTTCGCCAACACCCCGGACACGGACCCGTCGCTGCCGGCAAACCAGGCGTGGGGCCGGGCAATCCTGGCACGCGTTCCCGGCTCCGAGCTGGGCGCGGCCGCCGTGGCAGCCGCAACCCTGGACACCCAAGGCGAGCTGGACGCCGTCGTACGCGCCGCCGTCGAGCACGGACAGGCCTGGGGACGCAAAACCGGGGCCGAGCGGGCGGAAATCCTGCACCGCGCCGGCGACGCGCTGGCCGCCCGCCGCGCCGAACTGCTGGAGGTGATGGCCAGCGAGACCGGCAAGACCATTGACCAGGGCGATCCCGAGGTCAGCGAGGCCACCGACTTTGCGCACTTCTACGCCGAGCAGGCCCGCATGCTCGACGACGTCGACGGCGCCAGCTTCGTGCCGTCCCGGCTGACCGTGGTCACCCCGCCGTGGAACTTCCCGCTGGCCATCCCTGCCGGCTCGACGCTGGCGGCGCTGGCCGCCGGCTCCGCCGTCGTCCTCAAACCCGCAAAGCAGGCGGCCCGCACCGGGGCACTGCTGGCCGAAGCCCTCTGGGACGCCGGCGTGCCGCGCGAGGTCCTTGCCATGGTGCAGCTGTCCGAACGCGACCTGGGCCGGGCCCTGGTGGCGCACCCGGACGTGGACCGCGTCATCCTCACCGGCGGCTACGAGACCG
>DATIMB010000182.1:0-2744 GCA_035475875.1 Micrococcaceae bacterium | reverse complement strand
CCTGCATGAACTCGGCGGCCTGTCCATGGTCGGCCATGCGCTCGCGGCGGCCCGCGGGCTGGAACCGCAACTGCTCGCCGTCGTCGTGCGCCACGAACGGAACGCGGTCGCGGACCATGTGGCCCAGCTGGATCCTGCCGCCGTGATCGTGGACCAGGACGAAACGCCCGGCACCGGCCGCGCCGTGCAGGTGGCCATGGATGCACTGGACGGAATTATCCCCGGCAGCCCCCTGGAGGGAACCGTCGTCGTGACCTACGGAGACGTGCCGCTGCTCAGCACCGACCTGCTGCGCGAGCTGGTCATCACGCACCAGCGGGACGGCAACGCCGCGACCGTGCTGACCGCAGTGCTGGACGACGCCACCGGTTACGGCCGGATCCTGCGCGACGGCGAGGGCGGTGACAGTACCGTGCTGGGCATCCGCGAGCACAAGGACGCCACCGCCGCGGAGCGGGAGATCCGCGAGATCAACTCAGGCATCTATGCCTTCGACGCCGCCGTTCTGCGCGCCGCGCTGGGCAAGGTCACCACGGACAACGCGCAGGGTGAGATGTACCTGACGGACGTGCTGTCGCTGGCAAGGAACGACGGCGGCCGGGTCGCCGCCGTGGTGACGGGGGACCGCTGGCAGGTGGAAGGCGCCAACGACCGCGTCCAGCTGGCCGCCCTGGGCGCGGAGCACAACCGCCGGACGGTTGAGGCCTGGATGCGCGCCGGCGTCACCGTGATTGACCCGAAGACCACCTGGATCGATTCCACCGTGCTGTTGGAGGAGGACGTCACCATCCTGCCCGGCACCCAGCTGCACGGTCTGTGCACCGTGGCCCGGGACGCCGTCGTCGGCCCCGACTCCACGCTGACCGACGTCGAAATCGGCGAGGGTGCCAAAGTCGCCCGCACGCACGGCTCCGGAGCCGTGATCGGCGCGAACGCGAGCGTGGGACCGTTCACCTACCTGCGGCCGGGCACAGTACTGGGCGAGGATGGCAAGATTGGCGCGTTCTATGAGACCAAGAACGTGCGGATCGGACGCGGCTCCAAGCTGTCCCACCTGGGCTATGCCGGCGACGCTGAAATCGGCGAAGACACCAACATCGGCTGCGGGAACATCACCGCCAACTACGACGGCGAACACAAACACCGCACGGTGATCGGCTCCGGCGTGCGCACCGGCTCCAACACCGTCTTCGTGGCCCCGGTCAGCGTGGGCGACGGCGCCTACAGCGGAGCCGGGGCGGTGATCCGCAAGGACGTCCCGGCCGGGGCGCTGACACTGAGCATCGCCCAGCAGCGCAACGCCCAGGGCTGGGTGCTGGCCAACCGACCCGGATCCATCTCCGCCAGGCACGCGCAGGCGGCCACCGAGGGCGCTTCCGCCGACCCCCAATCCTTCCGCACCCAGGCATCAACAGAAGAGGGCAAATAACCATGAGCGAAATTACCGCACACGGCGAGAAGAAGCTGGTGCTCGCCGCCGGACGGGCACATCCGGAACTCGCGCGGGAAATCGCCAAGGAACTGGAAACCGAACTGCTGCCGATGGACGCCTACGACTTCGCCAACGGCGAGATCTACGTCCGCTCGGCAGAAAGCGTGCGCGGCACCGACGCCTTCGTGATCCAGGCGCACCCGGCCCCGCTGAACAACTGGCTGATGGAACAGCTGATCATGATCGATTCGCTCAAGCGTGCCTCCGCCAAGCGCATCACCGTGGTTTCCCCGTTCTACCCCTATGCCCGGCAGGACAAGAAGGGCCGCGGCCGTGAGCCGATCTCGGCCCGGCTGGTCGCAGACCTGTACAAGACCGCCGGCGCGGACCGGATCATGAGCGTGGACCTGCACACCTCGCAGATCCAAGGCTTCTTTGACGGCCCGGTGGACCACCTGATGGCCATTCCGCTGCTGGCCGACTACATCCGCACCCGGGTGGGTGCGGACAACGTCACCGTCGTCTCCCCGGACACCGGCCGCGTCCGGGTGGCGGAGCAGTGGGCCGAGCGCCTGGGCGGCGCCCCGCTGGCCTTCGTGCACAAGAGCCGCGACCTGACCATGCCCAACCAGGCCATCTCCAAGACAGTGGTGGGCCAGATCGAGGGCCGCACCTGCGTGCTGATCGACGACATGATCGACACCGGGGGCACCATCGCCGGCGCGGTCCAGGTGCTCAAGAACGCCGGCGCCAAGGATGTCATCATCGCCGCGACGCACGCGGTCTTCTCCGACCCCGCCGCCCGCACGCTCGCCGAGAGCGGCGCCCGGGAGGTGGTGGTCACCAACACGCTGCCCATTCCGGCGGAGAAGCGCTTCGCCACCCTGACGGTGCTCTCCATCGCTCCGCTGATTGCCCGGGCCATCCGCGAGGTGTTCGACGACGGTTCGGTCACCTCCCTGTTCGACGGCAAGGCCTAAGCCCGCACCCGGAATCCGACCGGGCCCCCGGTCTGCTCAACGACCGGGCCCCTCGGCGAGCAGGACGGACTCGGTCAGCAGGACGGACGCGGTGAGCAGGACGGACGCCGTGAGCAGGACGGACCGCGCGGCCAGGACTGGTAGACTGTTCGGGTACCTAGGCGAGGGAGCGCGCCGCATAAGCTGCGCCCGCTCCGTTATCGACTCGGTCTGAACCTCCTTCGCGCGCTTGAGTGCCGGGCAAGTTCTAGACCTTTAGTCCTTGCTGACCACAAGAAAAATGAAGGAGTTCCCCATGTCTGAGCAGAAGCTTGCTGCCGAGATCCGCACCG
>DATIMB010000181.1:0-2030 GCA_035475875.1 Micrococcaceae bacterium | reverse complement strand
AGGCCTCCCCTCCGTAGATCGGCACCTCGTTGCTGATCAGCCAGCCGCCGACGGCGGGGTGTGCGGCATAGCGGGCGGTGAGGGACTTCATGTACCAGGCCTGGCGGTTGACAAACCAGACGTCCGTGTAGAGGTTCCGGCCGGCCCGCCAGGCCGGATCCCAGTTCTCGCCGGACATGTGACCGACGATGAAGGTGGGGATAGTGGTCATCCCCAGATCGTGGTGCGCATCGAGGAAATCGCTGAACCGCGTGCAGCACTCCTCGTCAAGCCGGTCCGGTTCGGGCTGGAAATCCGGCCAGTAGAAGAAGGAGCGGGTCATGTTCAGCCCGTGCTCGGCGAGCACCTTTAGCTCCTGCCGGACCAATCCGCCGTCGTAATTCCGCCACATCAGCGGCCCGCCGGATCGGGACCAGAAGTTGGCTCCCAGCCAGGGGGCCGGTGCAGCGGTGCCGCTGCCTCCCCCTACTCCTGCGCCGCCGTCGTCGAAGCTGCCTGCAACCTTTGCGAAATGCCGGCGCGCCACTACTTGACCGCCCCCGCCGTCAGCCCCGCCACGAAGTTGCGTTGCAGGAGCAGGAACCCGACCACCACCGGGACACTGACCACCAGCGAAGCCGCCATGATCTGGTTCCAGTACACGTTGGTCTGCGTCGAGTACAGCTGCAGCCCCACGGCCAGCGTCCGGTTCGCATCCGTGGTCATCACCGAGGCGAAGAGGACCTCGCCCCAGGACGTCATGAAGCTGTAGATCGCCACCGCCACCAGGCCCGGCCGGGCGGCGGGCAGCACCACCTGCCACAGCGCGCGCATCGGGCCGCAGCCGTCCACCTTGGCGGCCTCGTCCAGGTCGCGGGGAATGCCGTCGAAGTAGCCGGCCAGCATCCAGATGGAGAACGGCAGGGCGAAGGTCAGGTAGGTGATGACCAGGCCCAGCCGGGTGCCCACCAGCTGGATGCCCACCGCGGAGTTGATGTTCACGAAGATCAGGAACAGGGGCAGCAGGAACAGCACGCCCGGGAACATCTGGGTGGAGAGCACCGTGGTGGAGAAGACGGAGCGGCCCAGGAACCGGTAGCGCGAGATCGCGTAGGAGGCGAAGACGGCGATGACCAGGCTCAGGATGGTCGCGGCGCCGGCGACGATGACGCTGTTGACGAAGTAGCCGGCCAGCGGCACCGTTTTCCACATGTCGATGAACGGTGCAAAGGTCACCGTGCTGGGCCACCAGCTGAAGGCGCCCTGCACATCGCTTAGCGGTTTCAGCGCGGAAGTGATCATGACGTAGACGGGTACCACCGTGAAGATGGTCAGCAGCGTCACCACGATGATCCTAAAGACCTTGGACCCGGTTGTTTCACGCACGCTTGGACCTCCGGTTCAGGACGAGCAGGTAAATCCCGCTGACCAGCAGCAGGAACAGCAGCAACAGCACGGACATCGCTGCCCCGGAGCCGAAGTTCCAGGTCAGGAAGGAGGCGTTGTAGATGTGGAAGGAAATCAGGTCTCCGGCGGGCGGCTGGGCGTTGCCGAAAAGCACGAAAGGGGTGTTGAAGTCGTTGAACGTCCACAGGAACATCACCAGGATCAGCACCATATTGACCGGCCGCACCATGGGCAGCGTGATGGAGCGCCACTGCCGGAACGGCCTGGCCCCGTCCACCGCGGAAGCCTCGTAGACGTCAGTGGGGATGGACTGCAGGCCAGCCATCAGCATCAGGAAGGCGAACGGCCAGAGCCGCCAGATGGCGACGACGACGACGGCGGTGAAGGCGTTGTCGCCGATCAGCCAGAAGGGCTTGTCCCCGCCCAGATGCAGATTGTCGTAGAGGAAGTGGTTCACGGCACCGGTGTCCTTCTGCAGCATGAACTTCCAGGCGATGATGCCCGCGTACATGGGCAGCGCGTAGGGAACCAGGAACAGGGTGCGGAAGAAGCCCTGGCCGCGGAACTTCTTCTGCAGCGCCACGGCGGCCGCCATGCCCAGGGTCCAGGAGATGCCAACCACCAGGACGGTGAAGGCGCAGGTG
>DATIMB010000180.1:0-2165 GCA_035475875.1 Micrococcaceae bacterium | reverse complement strand
GCCGCGGTGGGCACGACCCCGGGGACCGGGTACCAGGTGCGCAGCGCCCAGCTGTCCCCGGAGGAGACGGAGGCGATATTCCAGAACACCTGCTTATCCAGGCCGAGGCGGTCCGCCAGCACGGCACCTTCGGCCGTTCCGGCAAGGTTGATGAAGAGCATGAGATTGTTGCATATCTTGGCGGCCTGGCCCGTGGTGGGACCGCCGGTGGGGATGATGTTCCCGGCCATGGGCTCGATGAAGACGCCGGCGTCCTTAACGGCGTCGCTCTCGCCGCCAACCATAAAGGTCAGCGTTCCGGCCCGGGCCCCGCTCATTCCTCCGGAGACGGGGGCGTCCACGAAGCGGAAGCCGCGGGCCGCGGCGGCTCTGTGCAACTCCCGCGCGGATTCGATGTCGATGGTGGACGAGTCGATCAGCAGGGTTTTCGGGTCCGCATGGGCCAAAACGCCGTCGTCGTCCAGGTAGACCGCCCGGGAGTGATCGCCCTTGGGCAGCATGGTAAAGACGACGTCTGCGCCCGCGACCGCTTCTGCAATGCTGTCGACAAGCTCCACGCCGGCTTTTCCAGCCGCCGCCATCGCGGCCTCGCTCAGGTCGAAACCGTGCACCGTATGGCCCGCTTTAACCAGGTTCGCCGACATGCCGCCGCCCATGTTGCCAAGTCCGATCCATCCAACTACAGCCATCGTCTCGCTCCTTCACTCGGTTACGCCAACTGGTTCAGTTATCAAGTCCTCTTACGGCGTCACGCCTCGAACAACCGGCGTACCACACGGCCCGCCGCCAGATCGTCCAGACCCTCGTTGATTTCCGCCAGCGGCCTGGTGTCCGAGTGCAGCAGCTCAACGGGAAGTTTCCCTGCCCGCCAGTACCGCAGGTAGAGCGGAATGTCCCGGTCCGGGACGGCGTCCCCCATGTAGGAACCGAGCAGGCGCTTGCCGGCGCCAGCGAATTGCAGGGCCGGCACGACCAGTTCGGCGGAAGGATGCGGCAGGCCGACGGCGACGACGGCACCCCCGCGGGTGACCAGTTCCAGGCAGGAGGCGAGCACCTTAGCCGATCCCACCGCCTCGATGGCTATGTCCACGCCGTCCCCGGCAGCCTCGGCAACCAGTCCGGCCGCGTCGTCTGGCGTCCCCACTGCGCTCGCTCCGCAGTCCAGGGCGAGCTGGTGCTTTGCCGCAATCGGATCGATGGCAATGACTGCGGATGCTTCGGCGAGCCTTGCTGCCATGACGGCGGAGAGCCCGACGGCACCTAGGCCGAAGATCACCACCGACTGGCCCGGCTTCACGGCGGCGGTATTGCGCACCGCCCCGGCACCGGTCAGCACCGCGCAGCCGAACATGGCAGCAACGGCATCGGGCACGTCGTCGTCGATCACCACCGCCGATTCCCGGGCGACGACGGCGTAGTCGGCGAATGCGGAGACCCCCAGATGATGGTTGATCCGCTCCCCTCCGGCGCTTTTCAGCAGGGCTTCCCCGTGCAGGAGGTCGCCGGAGCCGTTGACGACGGCGGCCCGGTGGCACAGTGCCGGCCGTCCGGCCTCGCAGGCCCGGCAGCTGCCGCAACTGGGTACGAACACCAGCACGACGTGGTCGCCGACGTGCACATCCGTTACGCCTTCGCCCACAGTGAGCACGCGGCCGACTGCTTCATGGCCCAGCGCCATAGGCAGGGGGCGGATGCGTGAGCCGTCCACCACCGACAGGTCGGAGTGGCAGAGACTTGAGTAGACGATGCGCACCCCGAGCTCACCGGCCCGCGGCTCGGGCGCCCCCAGTTCCTCAACGACCAATGGCTTTGCCGTCGCATAGCTGGTTCCGGCTGGAACGGTGGAACGGAGGATGGCGGCCCGCATCTTCTTTCCCTTTCGATGGTTTACCTCGGTTTACCTCGTGGAACGAATACTATGTCCCCGCCTTGTATTATGTCCCGGCCTTGCCCGTCCGGTGGAGGAACGAGGCGAGCCGTTTTGGCAGGTCGGTGGGATCCGCGGTCTCGCCCATGACTCGATTGCGGGCTGGCTGTGACACCGGCGCGAGCCCGAGGTTCACAGCTGCCTTTGCCGCCCGAAGCGAGGCGGCGGATTGGCGGCTCCAGCCCTCCAGCAGCTCGGCCAAGACATTGTCGATGGCTGTGGCCGGCGCCACGGTGGT
>DATIMB010000179.1:0-1573 GCA_035475875.1 Micrococcaceae bacterium | reverse complement strand
GGCTGCGAGGTCTTGGAGACGTGCTCGGCGGAGACGGTGGTGCCGCGGATGACGAAGATGTCCACACCCGCCTCGACCACCGTTTTGTAGAATTCCTGCGTCCGCTGCGGGGTCAGCGCCCCGGCGACGGTGACTCCGGCGGTGCGGATCTCCGCCAGCCGTGAGGTGATCAGCTCCGCCTGCACCGGGGCCCGGTAGAGCTCCTGCAGCCGCTTGGTGGCAGCGGGGCTGGTGGCCGAGGCTTCCAGTGCCGCAATTTCCTGCAGCACGGGTGCCGGGTCCTCGTAGCGGGTCCAGAGGCCTTCCAGGTCCAGCACGCCCAGGCCGCCGAGCCGGCCCAGCGCGATGGCGGTGGCCGGGGACATCACCGAGTCCATCGGCGCGCCGATGACCGGCATGCCGAAGTGGTAGGCGTCGATCTGCCAGCCGACGGACACGTCCTTGGGGTCGCGGGTCCGGCGGGAGGGGACGATGGCGATGTCGTCCAGGGAGTAGGCGCGGCGCCCGCGCTTGCCGCGGCCGATTTCAATCTCGTAAGTCACCGGACAAGCCTATCCCAGCGCGCGTCTGGGCAGACGCGGCGGCAATTTTCCGGCTGCTGCGCTCGTTCCTCACGCAACAACGCAGCCTACAAAAATTGCCGCCGCGTCCGCTATCCCAGCGCCCGTCCGGGTTACTTGGAGCCGTAGTTGGGCGCTTCCACCGTCATCTGGATGTCGTGCGGGTGCGATTCCTTCAGCCCCGCCGCGGTGATCCGGACAAACTTGCCCTTCGCTTTCAGCTCGGGGACGGTGCGGGCCCCGGTGTAGAACATGGTCTGCCGCAGCCCGCCCACCAGCTGGTACGCCACCGAGGACAGCGGCCCGCGGTAGGCCACCCGGCCCTCGATGCCCTCCGGGATGAGCTTGTCATCGCCGCTGACGTCCGCCTGGAAGTAGCGGTCCTTGGAGTAGGAGGTGTTCTTGCCGCGGGACTGCATGGCCCCCAGCGACCCCATGCCGCGGTAGGTCTTGAACTGCTTGCCGTTGACGAAGATCAGCTCGCCCGGGGCCTCCTCGGTGCCCGCCAGCAGCGAGCCGAGCATCACGGTGTCCGCGCCAGCCACCAGCGCCTTGCCGATGTCCCCCGAATACTGCAGGCCGCCGTCGGCAATCAGCGGCACCCCGGCCGGACCCGCCGCCTTGGCGGATTCATAGATCGCGGTGATCTGCGGAACGCCGACACCGGCCACCACCCGGGTGGTGCAGATGGAGCCCGGCCCGACCCCCCCCTTGATGCCGTCAGCGCCGGCGTCGATCAGCGCCTGCGCGCCCTCGCGGGTGGCCGCCTGGCCGCCGATGACATCAACGTGCGCGGCGCTGGGCTCGGACTTGAGCCGGGCGATCATCTCCAGCACGCCCTGGCTGTGGCCGTTCGCGGTGTCCACGAACAGCGCGTCCACACCGGCATCGACCAGGCGCATGGCGCGCTCCCAGCCGTCGCCGAAGAAGCCGATCGCGGCACCGACGCGCAGCCGGCCCTCGTCGTCCTTGGTGGCCAGCGGATACTGCTCTGCCTTGGTGAAGTCCTTGAC
>DATIMB010000178.1:0-7377 GCA_035475875.1 Micrococcaceae bacterium | reverse complement strand
ACCGCTGGTCTTTTCTGGGGCCTGCGTCGGTGTCCGGTCGGGATTGCTCATCTCTCAACTTTCATGGTCAGGGGTGCCGATAGATCGTCATCCGGCGCTCAGGCGTTCCTCCGAGGCCCCCACCCGGGCCTGTGCAAAAAGCTCGCCGATCGGCTCGGTAGAATGGATAGGGCTTTCTTTGGCCGCTACTCGTCCGGCCAGTTGGCCTGCATCCGCTCTGTGAAAGGCTACTACGTTGATTACCGTCCAAGACCTTGAGTTACGCGCCGGGGCGCGCCTGCTCATGGACGAAGTGTCCTTCCGGATCGACAAGGGGGACAAGATCGGGCTGGTGGGCCGCAACGGAGCCGGCAAGACAACCCTCACACGGGTGCTGGCCGGCGAGGGCCTGCCCGCGGCCGGAAAGGTCACCCGCAGCGGCGAGATTGGGTACCTGCCGCAGGACCCGCGCACCCCGGACATGGAACAGCTTGCCCGCGACCGCATCCTTTCCGCACGTAACCTGGACACCGTCATCGGCAAACTCCGGTCCACCGAGCTGGAGATGGCCAGCGAGGACCCGGCAGTGCGGGACAAGGCGATGGCACGCTATGACCGGATTGAGCACGAGTTCCTGAGCAACGGCGGTTACGCTGCGGAGGCAGAGGCCGCAGCGATTTCCTCCAACCTGGCCCTGCCGGACCGGATCCTGAACCAGCCGCTGAAGACCCTCTCCGGCGGCCAGCGCCGGCGCGTGGAACTAGCCCGCATCCTGTTTTCCGGCGCCGAGACGATGCTCCTGGACGAGCCCACCAACCACCTGGACGCGGACTCGATCTCCTGGCTGCGGGACTTCCTGAAAAACCACCAGGGCGGCCTGATTGTCATCAGCCACGACGTGGATCTGCTGGAGGCGACGGTGAACAAGGTTTACCATCTGGATGCCAACCGGGCCACCATCGACCAGTACAACCTGGGCTGGAAGAAGTACCAGGAGCAGCGGGAAACCGATGAGCGCGCACGCAAGCGCGAGCGGGCGAATGCGGAAAAGAAGGCCGGCGTCCTGATGGACCAGGCCAACAAGATGCGCGCCAAGGCCTCCAAAGCCGTCGCCGCGCAGAACATGGCCAAGCGGGCCGAGCGGCTGCTCACCGGGCTCCAGGAGGTCCGGGCGCAGGACCGGGTCGCCGCGTTGCGCTTCCCGGAGCCGGCACCCTGCGGCAAGACACCAATGACGGCCGAGGGGCTGAGCAAGTCCTACGGGTCGCTGGAGATCTTCACCGACGTGGACCTGGCCATCGACCGCGGCTCCAAGGTGGTCATCCTGGGCCTCAACGGCGCCGGCAAAACCACGCTGCTGCGTATGCTGGCCGGCGTGGATACCCCGGACACCGGCACCGTGACCCCCGGGCACGGGCTCAAGGTCGGCTACTACGCCCAGGAGCACGAGACCCTGGACACGAAGCGCACGGTGCTGGAGAACATGCGCTCCTCCGCCCCGGACATGAACGATGCCGAGGTGCGCGGGATCCTCGGTTCCTTCCTGTTCTCCGGCGACGACGTCGACAAGCCCGCCGGCGTGCTCTCCGGCGGTGAGAAGACCCGGCTGGCCCTGGCCACCATCGTCGCGTCCTCAGCCAACGTGCTGCTGCTGGACGAGCCGACCAACAACCTTGACCCCGCCAGCCGGGCCGAGATCCTGGGCGCACTGCGCAACTACAGCGGCGCCGTCGTCCTGGTCAGCCACGACGAGGGGGCGGTGGAGGCGCTGAATCCGGAGCGCGTGGTGCTGCTTCCGGACGGCGTGGAAGACCTTTGGAATGAGGACTACCTGGACCTGATCACGCTCGCGTAGCCATCGTGGCAGGCCACCTGTGCCTGGCCGTCGTTGCCCCCGCGACGGCTGCCAGCACCAGCACCAGCCACACCAGTTGGAGCGCCTCGGAAACAGCCAGCCCCGGCGCCGCGGATGCCAGCGCTGCCAGGCAGCCGCCCAGCCGCCACCAGGTTCCGCCGCCGCCCAGCGCGCGGCGGTATTCCAGCGTTCCTGCCAGGAAGAGCGCAACACCGCCGGCCAGAAGCCACGGGACTGCTCCGCCACCGGGTTGCGCCAGACGCGCAATGACGCCCTCGATGCCAGCCGAGAGCAGCACGATGCCGAAAATCATCGCACAATGGGTGACCCCGACGTAGAAGGCCAGCCGCGACCGCAACGGTCCGCTGACCCGATCCAGGCCAGCCGTGGCAATCCGGTAGGGCAGATTGAAGTAGTTGAACCAGAGCCCCATGCTGACGGCCAGGCCCAGCACCGCGGCCGCGACGACGCCGGGATCGAGTGTTACCGCTGAAGCCCCTACCCCTACCGCCACCACCGACTCGCCCAGCGCAACAATAACGAGCAGCCCGTGGCGCTCTACGAAATGCGCCGACTGGATCCGGTAGCCGCTGCGCCGCGCCGTCACGCTATGGAAAACCAGAACCCCCGCTCCGGCCATCCAGAAGGGCCAGCGCGGCCACGACGGGAAGAAGCAGGGCAGCAGCACCAGCGCGCCGGCCGCCAGATTGAACGGCAGCACGTGCAGCATCGACTGCACGACTTCCCGGACACCCGCGGTCATGAACAGCAAACCGTGCAGCACCACAACCACCAGGAAGGCCACGGCAAAGGTCATCCCAGCGGAGCCAAAGGCCTGCGGGATGGCCAGTGCCAGCACCAGGAAGGCCGCCATCGCTCCGAACAGCACCAGCTTGGGTGCCAGCGAATCCGGCCGGACTGCGTTGGTCAGCCAAACATAACCGTCGTACATCCACCACAGCAGTCCCAGTACCAGCAGGGCCTGGCCCAGTCCGGTCAGGGCAGAGTCGTGGCGCACCAGCGAGGTCAGTTGGGTAACGGCAAAGACGAAGACCAGGTCAAAGTACAGTTCGATGTTGGTGACGTCCTCAGCCGGTCGGCCGGTAAGCCTGGCCTTGAGACCTGCCCCGGCCATGGGAGCTACCGGACCTGCAGGGGCCGGGCATCGGTGATGCGCGCCAGTTCCTCGTAGCTGATCGAGAACATGGCGTTGTGCTCGCCTGCTCCGGCCCACAGCACAGGGTACTGTTCCAGGGAGGTGTCAAGGATGGTGGGTATTTTCTCCGGATGCCCCACCGGAGCAACGCCGCCCACCTGCTGGCCGGTGTGCTGATGGACAAATCCCGGGCTGGCCCGCTTGATCTTGCCGAGGCCAAGCAGGGCGGAGACGAGATTGGTATTGACCCTTCCTGCTCCGCTGGCAAGGATCAGCAGCGGCTTGCCCTCAAGCTCGAAGACCAGGCTGTTGGCGATGGCCCCGACTTCGCAGTTCAGTGCTACGGCCGCGGCTGCGGCTGTGGGCACGCTCTCGTCCAGGACGGTGACGGTGTCCTGGGCACCGGCGTCGGACAGGGCATTTTTGACGTTCTGGATCGGCTCAACAAACACCTCAGCAGTCTAGACCTTGCCGCCGCGTCCGACACCCCTGGCAGCATCCCCGGGCAGCGGACCGGGTGCCCTAGAAACCCTGGGCGTCCAGCAGCGCGTCTTCCTCTTCTTCGGCGGTGGCGTGTTTGCCGCGGCGGTTTTTCGCCCGGGGCGGGGCCTTCCGCCTCGGTTGGAAGGCCGAACCCCGGCCGTAGATCTCCTCCTGGTCCTCTGCCTCGGCATCTTCGCGTGCGTACAGGTCGCCGAGGGCCTGCTGCCGGGCCGCATAGCCGTAGCCGACAAAGAACAGCACAGCAAAGGCAAACCACTGCATCTCGTAGCTCAGATGCGGACCCTCATCGACCGAGGGCATCGGGAACGCGGCCGGGTTCGTGGCGGCGGCAGGAGACTCGCTGGCGATCTGCCCGTAGGCGCCAGTCAGCACCGGATAACCGAGCTGTTTGGCATAGTCGGTGAGGTCAATGGATGCGAGCTGGCCGCTGGGCGCCCCGCGCTGAAGTTTTGGTTCTGCCGGCCTTAAACGGGCGACGACGGTGACCTCACCGGAGACGGGCTCGGGTATGGAATCCGGCCGGCCCCCTTCCTTGTCTCCGATCGGCAGCCAGCCCCGGTCAATGATCACCGACTCGCCGTCGGCCAGCTTCAACGGCACCACCACCTCGTAGCCGGGCTGCCCGTTCAGGGGCCGGTTCCGGACCACCCGCTGTCCGGCAATGTCGTAAGTGCCCGTGAGCGACACTTGGCTCCATTCCTTACCCGGATCCAGTTTTTCCAACTGCGGTCGGGCCTGCTGATACTTCATTGGAGGAGCAGAATAGTTGTTGTTGATCTTGGCGATGTCCGCCAGCACCTCGGTGCGGCGGCTCATTTGCCAGAAGCCCAGGCCCACGCACACAGAGGCAAAAATAGCGGCCAGCAGAAGGTAGCCCATCCACTTGCCGGTGAAGAGAAATTTGTATGCCCGCACGCGCTATCCGTCCGTACCAACGGCCGGGACCAACGGCAGCGTCTCACGCCACAGGCCCCGCGTCTGCAGGTAATCCTCCAGCCATGCGGCATGTTCGTCGCAGGCCAGCCAGATTTTGCGCCGCTCCGGCGTGTGGATCTTGGGGTTGTTCCAGAGCAATTGGGTGCTGGCGCTGCTGCGGCAGCCTTTGCGGGAGCAGACGGCGTCGGCAGGGGTCTCCTGGCCGTCAAGCATGTCCAGCAGATTCATCCCGTCCCGGCCTCCTTGGTATTGGTATCCACGGTATTGGCTTCGTCGCTGTTGGTCCCCGGCCTGTTGGTATCGGCGCTGTTGCCGCCCGACGGGCCTGTCCCGGCTCCGCCGGACGGGCCCCCTCCCGCTCGGGCGGACGGGCCCTTTCCGGGCGATTGCGATGCGGCCGGCCCTTCATCCGCGTCGGCAAATTCACCCGGCACCACGTCATGCTCGGGGCCGGCCGCACGCGGTGCCTCCAGTTCGGCCTGCGGAAGCTGGTCCAGCAGTGCCCCAGCATGTTCGTTCGCGGTGTCACTGCCGGCGTTGGCGATAATGACGGCAATCCACGGCAGGAAAACGGCACCGGCCATGGCGACAATCTTCAACCAGCCGTCCAGGACGAACACCAGGATCAGGCACACCATGCGGATTCCCATGGTCAGGGAGTATTTGACCAAGCGCTGGTGCATCTCATCCGAGTGGGCGACGCGGGCGTCAGTGATGTTATACGCATCCGCCGGATCGGCAGGCGTGCCGGCCGAATCTGCTGCTGCTCTGTTTTTCATCACGCTCCCAAGACCTTCCCATTCTGTCACCGCTGCAGGACTGGACCAAAAGGACTGCCTCGGCAACCGTGCTCCCGCAGCAATCCCGCTTCCGCGGCAACCCCGCTCCCTCGGCAGCCGCCGTCGGCAACAGGAGCCGGCAACAGGGGCCGGCAGGCGGCGAACCTTCTCCCTCTTTAACGATTGGCCGATAGGATTCAATCCGGAAACAATCACGGAGGAATAAATGACAGCAGTGAGTTCTGAGGCTTCAACCGGACGCAGTGTCCTGGTCACAGGCGGAAACCGCGGCATCGGCCTGGCCATCGCCAAGGCCTTCCTGGCCAACGGGGATAAGGTGGCCGTCACCTACCGCAGCGAATCGGAACTGCCGGAGGGCGTTCTCGGCGTGCGGGCGGATGTGACAGATGAGGCCTCGGTGGACGCTGCTTTCACCGCCGTTGAGGCAGCCCACGGTCCGGTGGAGGTGCTGGTGGCCAATGCCGGCATTACCAAGGACACATTGTTGCTGCGGATGAGCGAGGATGATTTCACCTCCGTCATCGACACGAACCTGACCGGTTCCTTCCGCGTCATCAAGCGTGCCTCGCGCGGGATGATCCGGCTCCGCAAGGGCAGGGTGGTACTGATTTCCTCCGTGTCGGGGCTGTATGGAGCGCCGGGACAGATCAACTATTCCGCGTCCAAGGCGGGCCTGCTGGGCATCGCGCGTTCGCTGACCCGGGAATTGGGCTCACGCGGCATTACCGCTAACGTGGTAGCCCCGGGCTTTATCAACACCGACATGACCGCCGAATTGCCGGAGGATACGCAGAAGACGTACCTGGCCACCATTCCGGCCGGACGGTTCGCGGAGGCGGATGAGGTGGCCAAGGTGGTCCGCTGGATCGCCAGCGACGAGGCGGCGTATATCTCCGGGGCCGTGATCCCGGTTGACGGCGGCCTCGGCATGGGCCACTGACCCACGACGCACGTTTTTGCCCCGCCCGCAGCCTGCAAATAGGGTTGCGGCCCACAGCTTGATCGGAGAGAAACATATGGGACAGCTAGATGGAATGCCCGTGGATGGTAAGCCGCTGGAAGGAAAAACGGCTATTGTCACGGGATCCTCGCGTGGCATCGGAGCCGAGGTAGCGAAGCTGCTCGCCGGCCAGGGAGCGGCCGTCGTCGTCAATTACCGGCAGAAGGCGCCGCGTGCCAACAAAGTGGTGGCGGACATTGAGTCGGCCGGGGGCCGTGCCGTGGCTGTGGGCGCTGACCTGACCACCCAGGAAGGCGTCCAGGCACTGGTCAGCGCGGCGATGGAGAACTTCGGCTCCCTCGACGTGCTGGTGCTCAACGCCTCCGGCGGCATGGAGTCCGGTGTGGAGGCGGACTACGCGCTCAAGCTGAACCGCGACGCGCAGCTGAACATGCTGAACACCGCGGTGCCGGTCATGCCGGAAGGCTCACGGGTGGTCTTTGTGACCAGCCATCAGGCGCACTTCATTGACAAGGTGCCCACCATGCCGGAGTACGAGCCGGTCGCCCGGAGCAAGCGCGCCGGGGAAGATGCCCTCCGCGAACTCATTCCCAGCCTGACCGACCACGGCATTTCCCTGGTGGTGGTGTCCGGGGACATGATCGAGGGCACGGTCACCGCCACGCTGCTGGACCGGGCGAATCCGGGCGCCATCGAGGCCCGCCGCGCCGAGGCGGGCAAGCTGTACTCGGTCCGGGAGTTCGCTGCCGAGGTGGCCGGGATGGCAACGGCGGAGGTGGAAAGCGGTCACACGGAGTACGTGGGCGGCGCGGACTACTTCCAGGACGAGTAAGCAGCAAGTCCGACGACGGCGGGAGGCCACGGCTTCCGTCGGGAGGCGGACGCGTCCGGCCGGCTGACCCCAACATGCGGGACGCCGTCGTGCACCAGATTGAAGCCGAGCCCGGGGTGTCGCGCCGCGACACTCCGGGCTTCGTCCTTGCCCCCGGGGCGAATCTGGTGCAGAACACCCGCCCGGTTGCCTCAGATCCCGGCGAGGTGCAGGGCCACGTCCAGGAACGGGATGTTGATCTGGGTATCGGCAGCCTCGCGGACGGCCGGCTTGGCGTTGAACGCGATGCTCAGCCCCGCCTCGGCCATCATGTCCAGGTCGTTGGCGCCGTCGCCGATCGCCACCGTCCGCTGC
>DATIMB010000177.1:0-4378 GCA_035475875.1 Micrococcaceae bacterium | reverse complement strand
GGAGTGTCCAGCAGCGCGGCGAAGCACGCAGGGGAATCGAAGTGCGGCAGGCAGAGCCAGTCAACCGAACCGTCCTTGCCCACCAGTGCCGCGGTGTGCAGGTCCCCGATGATGGCGTAGTCCTCAATCCTGACCATGGCTAGCGCCCCGCCAGGTCCAGGACCACCTTCACGTCCTCCGGTTGCCGCTTGAACGCGTCCGCGAAGTCAGCCAGCGCAACCTTCCGGGTGATCAGCCGTGCCAGCCAGCCGCCGTCGGCCTTCTCCAGCGCCTTGACCGCGGCCTCATAATGCCGCCGGTTGGCATTCACGCTACCGAACACCACCTCATTGTTCAGCACCTCCGCACGGTTGACGCCGCCCACGTCCACCGGCATGGTCCGTCCGGTGCTGGAGACCCCGGTCAGGCAGCAGATGGCATCCGTGGCCCCGCACGTGATGGCCTGCATGATCACCGACGGAACGCCGGTGCACTCCAGCAGGACATCCGCGCGGACGCCCGAGTCCGCCAGCGAGTCCGTGTGGTAGGTGGCTCCCAGGTCCCGGACCAGGTCCGGCTTGGGCCCTTTGTCCACCAGATCATAGACATGGACTTCCAGGCCACGCTGGACCCCGAGCAGCGCCGCCAGCAGACCTACCGGGCCGGCGCCGGTGACGACCGCGACCTTGGGATCGTAGAACGCGCGGGCACCGATCCGGTCGATCTGCTCCCATGCCTTGGCCACGATGGTGGTGGGCTCCAGCAGTACCCCGACGTCGGCCAGCGCAGCATCCAGCCGGACCATGCTGTCCGGATTACCGCGCCACTGTTCGCGCGCAAACCCATGCAGGCCCTTGATACCGTGCTCCGTATAGCGGCCGTTGCGGCACATGTCCCACTCCCCCACGGCACACGCGGGGCAGGGCACCGGATCCGGACGGCGGACAATGCCGACCACCAGGTCCCCTTCGGTGAGTCCGCTGTCCGCCGGCGCGCTGCGGACCCGGCCCAGGTTTTCGTGCCCCAGGACAAGGTACGACTCGCCGGGGGGCGCCTCGCCGTACTGGGCGTCGATGATTTCCGCATCCGTCCCGCACAGCCCCACCGCAAGGGCCTCGACCAGGACCGGGCCGTCCCCGGAATCCGGTTCCGGGATGTCGCGCAGCTGGAGGGAGTCCTTGGTTCCTGGGGTAATGGTCAGTGCGCGCATCTGCAGCCTCCTGGTGGTGGGTTCTTAGCGGATCGGGTCAGAGCTCACGGCGTGGTCCGCCGGAATCGGGGTCGTCCGTGGCGGGATCCGCCGGCCGGGCCGCGTCCGGGGCGGTGCCGTCCAGTTCGGAGGGCGCCAGGCCAGGCTGTCCCGTGCCGGCGAAGCCGATAACGTCGTCGCGCTGGTCCAAGCCGCCCGCCGTCCGCTCGCCGCCCAGATCGGAGGTGCTGCGCGGGCCGGAGGGCCCGGTGCCGGCATCCCCGGGCGCGTCCACGTCCCCGCGCCACGCCCCGGATTCGGTGCCCCGGCTTTCGATGAACTCCTTGAAGCGCCGCAGATCCGACTTAACCTGGCGGTTGTCCGCACCGACGGCCGATCCCACCTTCTCCACGAAGGTCTCCGGATCCCAGTCCAGCTGGACGGTGACACGCGTGCTGGTCGGGTCAAGCCGGTGGAATGTCACGACTCCGGCATGGGACTTCCCATCCACGCTCTTCCACGCCACCCGCTCATCCGGGTGCTGCTCGGTGATTTCGGTGTCGAATTCTCGCAGCACACCTCCGACCCGGGTGGTCCAGTGGCTGCGGGTTTCAGATGTCTGCGTGATGGACTCGACACCATTCATGAAATCCGGAAAGGACTCGAACTGGGTCCACTGGTTGTAGGCGGTTGTTACGGGTACGGCCACGTCGATTGACTCTTGCACGGTCGTCATTACGTCTCCTCCTCAGATGGGAAACTCAAATGGGAAAATCCTCCGTAATTGGGGGACGCCGCGACATCCCCTTGCAACGCTACCCAACGGACCCGCCCAGATCAACAGAACCCTAAGGCTGCTTATATTTGCGCCCGTGCAGCTGAATCCGGCGTTTCCCACCTAATCGTCCCGGAGCGCGGCGGGGCGCTACGCTGGGACCGGGATTATCAAACCGAGCCAAAGGAGTAGGGCATGAGTCTGCTTTTCAAGCTGGTGGGCACCGTCGTCAGCATCGGCGCGGGATTCGTCGCCAACAAGCTCGTGGATGCGGTGTGGGAGAAGAGCACGGGCAAGGAGCCGCCCAAGGACGGGACGGACCTTAATCACAGCCTTCGCTCAGCCCTGACGTTCGCACTGGTTTCCGCCGGAGTGGGTGCCATCATCCAGGTGGTCGCCGGGCGGGGAACCAAACGCGCCATCGCGCGGTTCAATAAGGCGCCCGGCGAGGTTTAGCATGTAGCGGCAGCGCTGGCGTCAGGGTGCGCCGCGCTGCTGCCGCTTCCTCGCCTGCCCGGTATCCCGCGGCAACTCCGAACCGCGGGCCCGCTGGACCGTCCGCGCCTCCTCGGCGTCCCGCGGCAGGGCCGACCTGCGGGAGAGTGCGGCCGCCTCCACCACCTCGTCCAGCTCGTCCACACTGAGCCGTTCCTGGTGCAGATGCTTGCTGCGGTAGCCCGCCCGGCCCACCATGTGGGCGGACACCGGCACGGTGAGCAGCTGGAAGATCCATGCCACCAGCAGCACCGGCAGCACCGTCCAGCTGCGCAGCTGCAGGCCGACGGCGGACAGCAGCAGCAGCAGCCCCAGCACCTGCGGTTTGGTGGCGGCATGCATCCGGCTCAGCAGGTCGGGGAAGCGGATCAGGCCTATGGCGGCGCCCAGCGACATCAGCGAACCGAGCAGGATGCAGACAATGCTGGCGGTATCGATCAGCACATCGGTCAGGTGTGGTGTCATGGCCTACCCCCTGCGGTCCGAAACGAAACGGGCCACGGTGACGGACCCGATGAAGCCGATCACGGACAGTGCCACCAGCAGTGCCAGATTGTCCAGGTGGTGGTTGACGGCCATGTCCGTGGCCAGTGCGGCCCCGAAAATGGCCAGCAGTACATCGGCGGCCAGCACCCGGTCCAGCAACGAGGGCCCGACGGCGATCCGGTAGATCGCCCCGGCCGCGGCGAGGGAGAGAATGGCGGCCACGGCAACCAGGACGGCACCCATGGTGCTCACGGAGCCACCTCGGTTCCGGCCTCGGCCCGAAGTTCGTCGAGTTCGCTGCGGCTGCCCATGATCCGGATCAACCAGGCCTCCGCGTCCCGCACCTCCCGGCGTACGCGTTGCACACCGGCCTCGTCGGCCACGTTGAGCGCGTGCACGTAGAGCGTTGAGGTGGACCGGTCGACCTCCACCACCAGCGAGCCGGGGATCAGCGAGATCACGTGGCCGGTCGCCGTGATCAGCAGGTCGGAAGGACTGCGCAGCGGCACTGCGACCACGGCATTGCTGACCGCGGGGCCACGCACCACCGCCAGCCAGAACACCTGGAAGCTGGCGGCCACCACCTTGGCCACAAAAACCACGGCAAAGACCAGCGCCCGGAGGACATTGAAGCGGCCGCCCAACTCCACCGGCGGCAGGTAGAACACGCGGGCTATGACCAGTGCCAGCACGGCGCCGAAGGCGGCATTCCCGACGCTGAAGTCGCGCCAGAGGGCGCACCAGATAAAGACCAGCCAGACCAGCAGCGGCAGTTCCTGGCGCAGGGAGATGTTTCTGCGCTTCATTGGGCCTGCGCCCATTCCACCCGCACCCGCTCCATCGGTGCCCTTTCCATCCATGCCCTTTCCGTCCATGCTCATTTTGGCGGCATCCCGTGCGGCGTCCCCTGAGGCGGCATCCCCTCTTGCGGCGCCCCCTGAGGCGATGCGCTGCCGCCCAACACGGATTCGATGTACGCGGTCCGGTTCAGCATCTCCTTGGCGGCGGAGTCGCAGAGCTGGAACAGCGGACCGGCGAACACGGTCAGGGCCAGCCCAAATGCCACAAGGGCCGCCGTCGAGCCCACCATCATCCCCGGCAGCAGCGCCACCTCGCCTTTGCCGGCGAACCGTCCCGTCTCCTGGGTACTGGCGTATTTGCTGGTGCGCACCGCCGTCGTGCGCCCCGTCCGCACCCCGTCGGCACCCACCGGAGCGGCCGCCAGCAGCACCGGGTCGGGGAATTCCGCATCCTTGGGGCTGCGCCAGAACGCCCGGTTCCAGACCCGCGCCATCGCCAGCAGGGTCAGCAGACTGACCGCCGCGCCACTGCCCACCAGCACCCAGGCCAGCGGGGTGCCCAGCGCGGCACCGGCCTGGAGCAGGCCCAGCTTGCCCAGGAATCCGGAGAACGGCGGGATCCCGGCCAGGTTCATCGCCGGAATAAAGTACAGC
>DATIMB010000176.1:0-3718 GCA_035475875.1 Micrococcaceae bacterium | reverse complement strand
CCGTTCCATCGCGGACGAGGTCGGCGCGCTGCTGTGGACGGACATGGCGCACTTTGCCGGCCTGGTGGCCGCCGGCCTGCACCCCTCCCCGGTGCCGTATTCCGACGTCGTCACCTCCACCGTGCACAAGACGCTGGCCGGGCCTCGCTCGGGTGTCATCCTGGCCAAGCAGGACTGGGCCAAGAAGATCAACTCCAACGTCTTCCCCGGCCAGCAGGGCGGGCCGCTGATGCACGTCATCGCGGCCAAGGCAGTGGCGTTCAAGGTGGCCGGCTCCGCCGACTTCAGGGAGCGCCAGGAGCGGGTGTTGGAGGGAGCCCGGATCCTTGCCGAGCGGCTCAGCGCGGCGGACGTGGCCCAGGCCGGCGTTTCCGTCCTTACCGGCGGCACCGACGTGCACCTGGTCCTGGTGGACCTGCGCAACTCCGAGCTGGACGGGAAGCAGGCCGAGGATCTGCTTCACAGCGTGGGCATCACGGTCAACCGCAATGCAGTTCCCTTTGATCCTCGTCCGCCGATGGTCACCTCCGGCCTGCGCATCGGTACCCCTGCGCTGGCCACCCGCGGTTTCGACGCGGCAGAGTTCACCGAGGTGGCGGACATCATCGCCACCACGCTTAAGGGCGGCGCGGGGACGGATCTTGAGGCGCTGCGCTCGCGGGTCCAGAAGCTGACCGAGGACTTCCCGCTGTACCCCGGACAAGAGGAATGGTGAGCGATTCCATGACCTACAGCACTAATCTTGAACGCGAGAAGACCCCTTACGGGACGCCTGTTGCCGCCCGGTCATTGGACGGAAAGGCGACGGCGGCGGCGCTGAAGGGCGAGCTGGCTAAGCGGGTGGAGGTGCTCAAGGCGAAGGGGTTCTACCCCGGCCTAGGCACGGTCCTGGTGGGCGAGGACCCGGGCAGCCAGTGGTACGTCAGCGGCAAGCACCGGGACTGCGCGGAGGTCGGCATCAACTCGGTGCGCCGTGACCTGCCCGCGGACATCAGCCAGGAGGACCTGGAGGCGGTGATCGACGAGCTGAACGCCGACCCTGTCACCACCGGCTACATTGTCCAGCTGCCGCTGCCGGACCACATCGACACCAACGCAATCCTGGAGCGGGTCGATCCGGCCAAGGACGCCGACGGCCTGCACCCGGTGAACCTGGGCCGGCTGGTGCTGAACGTGCACTCGCCGGTCAACGCCCCGCTGCCGTGCACCCCGCACGGCATCGTGGAACTGCTGATCCGGCACAAGATCTCGCTGAACGGCAAGAAGGTGCTGGTGATCGGCCGCGGTGTGACCGTGGGGCGGCCGCTGGGCCTGCTGCTCACCCGGCGCACCATCAACGCCACCGTACTGCTGGCCCACACCGGCACCCTGGACCTGCCCGAACTGCTCGGCATGGCTGACGTCGTCGTGGCCGCAGCCGGCTTCCCGGAGATGGTCAAGGCGGAGCAGCTCAAGGAGGGTGCCATTGTCCTGGACGTGGGGGTCAGCCGGATCATCGACGAGGAAACCGGCAAGTCCCGGATCGTCGGTGACGTGGAGCCGGCCGTGGCGGAGGTGGCCAGCTGGCTGTCCCCGAACCCCGGCGGCGTGGGCCCGATGACCCGGGCGATGCTGTTGGCAAACGTGGTGGAGGCCGCCGAGCGCCAGGCCGGCCTCATCGCCGACTAGCGCCGCCGATGCTCCCGGCGCAGTAGCGCGATGTACGTCGAGGCGCTGATGCCGCCGCTGCCCGGCCGGGCTAGGCTCGGAGCATGAAGCGCCATCTGCCGGGGCCACCGACAGCGGTAGTCGTGGCGGTGGCGGCCGTGCTCCAGCTTGCCGGGACGGGCTTTGCCGCCGCGCACCAGCCGGGCCATCGTCCGCTGGACCCTGCGGCGTGGGCCCTGCTGCTGGCCGGGCCGGCACTGCTGTCCCTGCGCCGGCGCTATCCGGTGCAGATGCTGGCCGGAGTTGTGGCCGTGACGGGGACCTATTTCGCGTTGGGCTACTCCTGGGGTCCGGTGTTGCTGTCCCCGGCGCTGGCCATCATTTTTGCCTGCGTCGCGGGTAAGCGCGCGGTGACGTGGAGCATCGCCGGGGCCGGCGTCGTCGTCGTTGTCCTGGTCAGCTTCCTGCAGGGCGGCGAAACATGGAGTATCCGTGCGGCGGCTGCGTCGGCTTGGCTGATCATCCTGGTGCTGATCGGAGAGGGGCTGCGGATCCGCTCCGAACGCATCATGGACCGGCGGCGGCAGCGCGAGGCGGAGGAGCAGCGGGCCCGGGACGAGTACCGGCTGGCGCTGGCACGGGACATCCACGACGTGGTGGCGCATTCGCTGTCGATGATCAACGTGCGGGCCTCGGTGGCCCTGCACCTGGGCGAACGGGATCCGGCACAGCTGATGCCAGCGCTTGAGGCGATCAAGGGGGCCAGTAAGGAATCGCTGGCGGAAATCCGGCAGTTGCTCGGAGTGCTCCGCGAGGACGCGCCGCTGGCACCGCCGCTGCACCCGGACCGCCGGGACCGCCTGGACCGGCTGCCGGCGCTTGTCGACGAGGCCGGCCGCGGGGGCCTGCAGATAGCGTTGACCCAGCGGTTGAGCCAGCCGCTGACGCCCGAGCAGGAAACGGCTGCCTACCGGATCGTCCAGGAGGCACTGACCAACGTGGTCCGCCATGCTGGCGCCCGGCACGCCGACGTCGCCGTCACCTCTGGTGCCGGGGAACTGGTTATCGCGGTAGAGGACGACGGAATGGGTCTTCGTGGCCAACCGGAGGGCAACGGGATAACGGGAATGCGCGAGCGCGTGGCGGCCTTGGGGGGATCCCTGGAGCTGCGGGACCGGGACCCCGGGGTGGGTGTGTATGTGCGCATTGCCCTTCTCGGCGGCCCCGGGATCTGGCCATCGGATTCCGGCCGGCCGGCCTCCGGGCCGCCGCCGTCCGGGCCGCCGCCGTCCGGGCCGCCGCTGTCCGGGCACCCGCTGTCCGCGCCCCCGCCGCCCGGCCATGGAACGGACCGGCAATGAACCGTGAGGAGACCCAGATGGCGGAGAGTCCGGTGATACGGGTGCTGCTGGCCGACGACCAGACGCTGATCCGCGCCGGCTTCCGGTCACTGCTGGACGCCGAGCCGGACATGGCCGTCGTCGCCGAATGCGGCACCGGCCGGGACGCCCTCCGCCTGGCCCGCCAGCACCGTCCTGACGTCGTCCTGATGGACATCCGGATGCCCGACGGCGACGGGCTGGCCGCTACTGCCCAGATTCTGTCCGACCCGGAGTTGGTATCCACCCGGGTCATCATTCTGACCACGTTCGAGCTCGATGAGTACATCGTGGAGGCGGTCCGCGCGGGCGCGGCGGGCTTCCTGGTCAAGGACACCGAGCCGGAGGAGCTGATCCGTGCGGTCCGGGTGGTGCACGACGGCGACGCCCTGCTGTCGCCGTCGGTCACGCGCAAGATCCTGGCCCAGCTAGCCGTACAGACCAAGGTGGTTTGTGCGCCGCCCGCGCTGGCCTCGGTCACGGAACGGGAGCGCGAGGTGCTGGCTCTGGTGGGGGAGGGGCTGAACAACGCCGAGATTGCGCAGCGGCTTTTCATTACTCCCTTGACCGCCAAGACGCATGTCTCGCGCATCATGACCAAGCTGATGGTCAGGGACCGGGCCCAGCTGGTGGTGCTGGCCTACGAGTCAGGTCTGGTGCGGCCGGGCTGGCAGTAGCGGCGGGTGCAGTAG
>DATIMB010000175.1:0-2644 GCA_035475875.1 Micrococcaceae bacterium | reverse complement strand
GCTCGGCTATGACTGGACCCGTGAATGGTTGCCGGTGATTCCGGCAGCGCATTACTGGATGGGCGGGGTGGCCACGGACGTGCAGGCACGCACCTCGGTGCCCGCACTGTACGCGGCCGGCGAGGTGGCGTGCACGGGAGTGCACGGTGCCAACCGGTTGGCATCCAATTCGCTGCTGGAGGGACTGGTCTTTGCCCGCCGGGCGGTGGAGGACTTCCTGCAATCGCCTTCCGTTCCCGCGCACCGGGATGTCCTCCCGGAGCCTGTGCAGCTGCCCCAGGCCGGTGGAACGCCGTTTGAGGCGGCGGAACTGCGCCGACTGATGGCCAGCGCCGCCGGAGTCGTCCGTGACGAAGCGGCGCTCGCCGTTGCCGCTAAGCAGCTGGCAGCGTGGGGGGTCACCGGTACGGACAGATTCAGCCGGGAGTTGGAGAATCTCCGCACAGCCGCCCAGCTGTTGGTGTACGCCGCGCGCCGCAGAACGGATTCGGCCGGCGGACATTTCCGCAGCGATTTCCCGCAGCCTGCGTCCACGGCGGACCACAGGACGTTGGTCAAGGCGGCCGCCACGCGCCGGAGCAAAGACCGGAACTCCAACGCCGGCCTGGACACACCAGCCGACCGCAGTATGGACACCAACTCCGACGCAGGCCTGGACACCCCAGCCCGCCGCAGCATGGATGCCGGCACCTACCCCCGAACGGAAAGCGAAACCCGATGACCGCCGTCGAGCCCGGAACCCTGCCCGAGGCAGCCGTCCGCAAAATCCTGGTGTCCGCCTTGGAGGAGGACGCGCCCTACGGGGACATCACCTCCGCCACCTTGCTTCCTGCCGACGCCCGCGCCCTGGCCTCGCTGGTGGCACGGGAGCCGGGCATCTTCAGTGGCGGGTCGGTCTTCGCCGAGGCCATGCAACTGGCGGATCCGCGGGCACAGGTGCGGCTGCTGGTGACGGACGGCCAGAGGTTCGACGCCGGAACACAGCTGGCGCAGGTCAGCGGCCTGGCGCGCGGGGTCCTGACCGCCGAGCGGGTGGCGCTGAACCTGGTCCAGCGGATGAGCGCAATCGCCACGAACGCCGCCGAATATGTCCGACTGGTGGCCGGGACCGCGGCGCGCGTCGTGGACACCCGCAAGACCACGCCCGGCCTGCGCCTGCTGGAACGCTATGCGGTGCGCTGCGGCGGTGCGCAGAACCACCGTTTCAGCCTCTCCGATGCGGTGCTGGCCAAGGACAACCACCTGGCCGTGCTGACCGGCGGGGACGCCGGCAAACTGGCCGAGGCGCTGGCGGGGGTGAGGGCCAGACTGCCGCACACCACCCACTTTGAGGTGGAGGTGGACCGGATGGAACAGATCGAACCGGTGCTCGCCGCCGGCGTTGACACCATCATGCTGGACAACTTCTCCCTGCCGGACCTGGCTGCAGGGGTGAAGCTGGTGGCGGGACGGGCCCTGGTGGAGGCCAGCGGCAACGTCAGTCTGGACACCATCGCGGACATCGCCCGGACCGGAGTGGACATCATCTCGGTCGGTGCGCTGACCCACAGCGTCCGGGCGCTGGACCTGGGCCTTGACATCAGCGTCAGTGCCGAGCCGGGACCTGTGTTCACGGATGTGCCGCTCTGGGAGACCCAGGACCTGCTGTGATTTTCCTTGACGCTGCCGCCACCGGCCCGGTGCGCCGGGAGGCCATCGAGGCGATGTGGCCGTACCTGACCGGTGAGTTCGGCAATCCCTCCAGCCATCATGGATTGGGGGAGAGCGCCGCCGCGGCGCTGCGGCAGGCGCGGGAGAGAGTCGCGGCGGTACTGGGCGTCCTTCCGGGGGAGATCATCTTCACCGCCGGCGGTACCGAGGCGGACAACCTGGCGGTCAAGGGGATTGCGTTGGCCCGGCGCGCTGCAGATCCGGCCCGGCGGCGGGTGCTGGTAAGCGCGGTGGAACACCCCGCAGTGCTCGAATCCGCGGACTATCTGGCGCGCTTCCACGGGTTCAGGGTGGACATCATTCCGGT
Organism: Micrococcaceae bacterium; assembly: GCA_035475875.1. GTDB lineage: Bacteria > Actinomycetota > Actinomycetes > Actinomycetales > Micrococcaceae > Arthrobacter_M. The sequence goes on along the minus strand of DATIMB010000175.1, from coordinate 627 downwards.
GGACGCGGACGGCCTGGTGGACCCGGAGGTCTTTGCCTCGATGCTGGCAACCTCGGAGCCGACGGCGCTTAGCTCCGACGTGGCCGTGGCCAGTGTGATGTACGCGAACAACGAGGTGGGCACGGTGCAGCCGGTGCGGCAGCTGGCGGCACTGGCACGGGCCGCCGGTGTTCCGTTCCACACCGACGCTGTGCAGGCGGCCGGCTGGCTGCCGCTGGACGTGAAGGACCTCGGCGTGGATGCGCTGAGCATCTCCGGACACAAGATCGGTGCACCCAAGGGCGTTGGGGCCCTGTACTTGCGCAGTCGGGTGGCCGCCGAACCGGTCGTGCACGGTGGCGGCCAGGAACGCGGTTCGCGCTCCGGAACGGAAAACGTTGCGTTTGCGGTGGCCCTTGCCACCGCCCTGGAATTGGCCGAGGCCCACCGCGCTGGGGCGGCGGAACGGGTGGCGGCGCTGCGGGAGACCTTCATCGCCGAGGTGCTGGACCGGGTCCCCGGCGCCCTGCTGACGGGGCACCGGGTTCAGCGGCTGCCCTCCATTGCCTCGTTCTGCTTTCCCGGCACCAGCGGCGAGTCGGTGCTTCTGGAACTGGAACGGCGCTCGGTGATCTGTTCCTCCGGCTC
>DATIMB010000174.1:0-10826 GCA_035475875.1 Micrococcaceae bacterium | reverse complement strand
CAGGCCGGATACCAGGTGCGTGCCTTCGACCTTGCTGCGCAGCGCGCCCGGTCATTGGAAGGGCAGGGGATTACGCCCGCGGCCAGCGCTCTGGAAGCAGCCAACGGAGCGGATGTCCTGGCCCTCATGGTCGCCACTCCTGAGCAGGCGGACGCGGTGCTCTTTGGCGACGACGCATTGGCCGCCTCGCTGCGGCCAGGCACGGTCGTCCTGCTGATGGCCACCGTCGGACCGGCCGCCGTGGTCTCGCTGGCCCAGCGGTTGGAGCCGGCCGGCGTCCGGGTCGTGGATGCGCCGGTTTCCGGCGGCACCGCCCGCGCGGCCACCGGGGACCTGCTCATGATGGTCAGCGGAGCCGAGCCAGCACTCGCCGTGGTGCGGCCGCTGCTCGATGTGATGGCCAGTCGGGCAGCGATCGTTGGTTCCCAACCGGGTGACGGCCAGAAGGTCAAGCTGGTCAACCAACTGCTTTGCGGTGTGCACATCGCCGCAGCGGGTGAGGCGTTGGCCTTCGCCGAAGCGCTGGGCCTGGATGCCAAGGCCACCTGGGAAGTGCTGCGCTCCGGTGCGGCGGCGTCCTTCATGCTGGACGACAGGGGCTCCCGGATGGTCGACGACGACGGCGGAGAGGTGCGCAGTGCGCTGGACATCTTCGTCAAGGACATGGGGCTGGTGATGGAGGCCGCCCGGGCCAATACCTACGCCGCACCGCTGGCCGCCGCCGCCGAGCAACTCTACCTGAGGGGACGCCGCGCGGGGCTGGGCCGGCGCGATGATTCCTCCGTCATCGAGGTGCTCCGAGGCAATCCGCCGCAGTAGATGACCAAAGCAGATGGCAGGGGAACATTCAGGTGATGGGGCAGAAAGCAGTGCGCATTTCCTATAGGATTCGTGTATGTCAACGCTATCCGGAGGTTCCCGCGCCGTTAGCCGCCGAGTCCTGGCAGACCACGTCTACCAGGAGCTCCTGGCATCCTTGATGGACGGCACATTGGAGGCCGGAACCGGCCTCAGCATTGACGGAATGGCCCGCGAGCTGGATGTTTCCCCCACGCCGGTACGGGAGGCATTGGCACGACTCGAGTCCACGGGTCTGGTCCGCCGGGTGGCGCTGAAGGGGTACAGGGTGGCGCCCCTGTTCAGCACCAAGGAATTGGCGGAACTGATGGACGCGCGCATGGTCATCGAACCGGTGAACGCCCAATGGGCCTGCAGCCACGCGACTCCGGACCTCTGTAAACGGCTCGAGCAGTCCATTACCGATCTAAAGACTTCCCCGCGGGGGCCGTCCTTTTCGGAATTCCGGACCTATTGGGAAGCGGACGAACGCTTCCACCGGTTGATTGCGGAAAACGCGCACAACCCGTTTCTGCTCTCCGCCTACAACGCGCTCGGCGGCCAGGTGCAGCGCTTCCGTTTTTTCGGCGGACTAGGTGTAACGGATGCGGACTTCGCTATCGCGGAGCACTCGGCCATTTTAGAGGCGTTCCGCAGGGGCGATGCCGTCGGCGCCCGGGAGATGATGGTGCAGCACCTGACAGGCGTTAGGGCCCGGTCCCAGAAGGATGTCCAGGCACAAGCCAGGTCCTGACTTCCTCCGGTCCGCTGCCCTTCGGCCCTTGACAGTCTCCCTTTTTTCGTAAATCCTATAGGAAACAGGATTATGCTAAGAGGAGCTGTTTGCATGTCATATACCGCAGAAAACTGGCCGATTGCTGCAGCCCTGCTGCAGTTCCCCGGCACCACTCCGGAGGGAAAAAGCGTTCAGGATCTGCCTGCCGAGCTCTGGCAGGAGGTGTTCCAGGAGGTGGCGGACGCTGGCTTCAGCAACGCGGACCTCACCGATAGCTGGGTGCGCCCCGGCGACCTATCCTCGGCGCGGCTCGAGGAGCTCAAAACCGCAGCAGCCAACGTCGGCATAGGGCTGCCCTCCCTTTCCGCCATCCGACGCAGCGTCATCGAGGAAGGCAACTGGGAGGACAACCTCGCCTACACCCACCGCACCCTCGAGGCGGCAGCGCAACTGGGCTGTGAGGTCGTCTCGATCGGCATGCACCAGGCGCTGACTCCCGAGCAGCAGCAGCAGCTCTGGTTCTGGACCGTCGAGGGCCACAAGGACCCGGTGGCGGACACAGAAACATGGAACAAAGCCGTCACCCGCATCCGTGAGGTCGGCCGGCATGCTGCCGAGTTGGGATTGCTCATTTCCTTGGAGATGTATGAAGACACGTACGTGGGCACCGCGGACTCCGCCGTCAAACTGGTGCAGGACATCGGGCTGCGCAACGTCGGACTTAACCCGGACATAGGCAACCTCATCCGCCTGCACCGGCCGATTGAAGACTGGCGCGAGATGGTACATAAGACTCTGCCGTACTCCAACTATTGGCATGTGAAGAACTACATCCGGGACGAAGACCGCGCCAAGGGCCAGTATGTCGCGATGCCAGCACCGATGGAATCCGGCCTGATCAATTACCGCGAGGCCATCCACTTCGCCCTTTCCGTTGGGTTCCAGGGCATTCTGTGCACGGAGCACTACGGCGGAGACGGACTGAGCGTCACGGCGGCCAATCAGGAATACCTGCGCCGGCAGGTGCTGCCCAAGCGTGATGGCTACAAACTGGGCACCAGCCAGGTCGCCCAAGGGCGCCAGGTTCCGGCCACCGTGGCATCCAACTGACCCGTTCCCACCCGATCCGAACCGGTTCAACGAGGAATAATGACGAAAATATTTGATGATCCTGCCACCTTCGCCGACGAGGCCATCGACGGTCTTGTCGCCGCCAACCGCCGTTACCTGGCCCGGGTCGACGGCGGCGTAGTGCGTTCCACTCAGTCGCCTGCCCGCCAGGTGGCCCTGGTCATCGGGGGCGGCTCGGGGCATTATCCCGCCTTTGCCGGCTTAGTAGGTCCCGGACTGGCGGCGGGAAGCGCCTGCGGAAACATTTTCGCTTCCCCTTCAGCCGGCCAGATCTACCGCGTGGCGAAGGCTGCGGAACTGGGCGGTGGCGTGCTGCTGAGTTACGGCAACTATGCCGGCGACGTGCTGCATTTCGGCCAGGCGCAGGAAAAGCTCAACCGCGAGGGTATCCAAACCCGCACCGTGCTGGTCACGGACGATATCGCCAGTGCGTCCCGCGACGAGATCGAGAAGCGCCGGGGCATCGCCGGCGACCTCATCGTCTTCAAGGTAGCGGGAGCCGCAGCGGAGGCAGGACTGGACCTGGACCAGGTGGAGCGGCTGGCGCGCAGGGCCAACGACCGCACCCGGTCGCTGGGCGTGGCCTTCGACGGCTGCACTCTACCCGGCGCGGCTGAGCCGCTGTTTTCCGTGCCCTCGGACAAGTTCTCGCTTGGCCTGGGCATCCACGGCGAGCCCGGGATTTCTGAACATGCCATGCCCACGGCATCGGAGTTGGCAAAGTTGCTCGTGGAGCGGCTGCTGCAGGAGAGGCCCGACGGCGCCAGCAACAGGGTTGTGCCGATCCTGAACGGGCTGGGCACAGTTAAGTATGAAGAACTGTTCGTGCTGTACGGCAAGGTCGAGAAGCTGCTCGCCGACGCCGGACTGGAAATCATTGAACCTGAGTGCGGGGAACTGGTCACCAGCCTGGATATGTCCGGGTTATCCCTGACCCTCTTCTGGCCGGACGACGAACTGGAGAAATACTGGTCCGCGCCTGCCGACACGCCCGCCTACCGCAAGGGGAACCTGGAGGCGCGGCAGTTCCGCGACCCCGCCAGCCTCGCCGACATTGAAGAAGCACCTGTACTGGAAGCCAGCGCCGCGTCCATGGCCCTGGCCTCCACCGCGGTGGAGGCGCTGAAAGCAGCCCAGGCCGTCGTCGTCGAGCATGAGGAAGCACTGGGCCAACTGGACGCCCTGGCCGGCGACGGCGACCACGGGATCGGCATGCGCCGGGGCGTCGATGCGGCCGTCGCTGCCGCCGAAAAAGCGCTGGACGCCGGTGCCGGGCTCGAAGAAGTGCTCAGCACTGCAGGCGAGCAATGGGCAGAGCGTGCCGGCGGCACGTCCGGTGCACTGTGGGGCGCCGCGGTGAGCGCCCTGGGCGATGCGCTGGGCAACAAGGATTCCTACGCCGCCGACGATGCATCCGGGGCAGTGAGGGCGTTCGTGGACGCGATTATCGCCCTTGGAAAGGCCGAGGCAGGAGACAAGACAATGGTCGATGCCCTGCTGCCATACGTCGCGGCCTTCACCGAAGCCGTCGACGGCGGGGCCGGGGTGGCACAGGGCCTGCAGAGCGCAGCTCAATCCGCGACACTTGCCGCCGAGGCGACGGCGGAGCTTAGCCCCAAGAAGGGCCGGGCCCGCCCGCTCGCGGAAAAATCCGTCGGCCACCCGGACCCAGGCGCCGTTTCCTTCAGCCTCATTGCAACCGCAGTGGCGGGTCTTGCCGCCTCGCTCAAACCCACATCAGGAGAATAGACATGAGTAACCAGACACACGGCTGGCGCATCGTCGTCGGCAACGACGAAGCCGGCGTCGAATACAAGAAAGCGCTCCGCGACCTGCTCGAGGGGGACCCGAGGGTGGCCTCGGTGGAAGATATCGGCGTCGGATCCGACGACAAGACCGCCTATCCTCACGTCGCGGTCGCTGCCGCCCGCAAGGTGGCAGCCGGCGATGCGGACCGCGCCCTGCTGATCTGCGGCACGGGTCTGGGCGTGGCCATCTCGGCGAACAAAGTGCCCGGCATCCGTGCCGTCACCGCCCATGACAGTTACTCGGTGGAGCGCTCGGTGCTCTCCAATAACGCCCAGGTCCTCACGATGGGCCAGCGGGTCATCGGGCTGGAACTGGCCAAAAAGCTGGTCAAGGAATGGCTGGATTACCGCTTCGATGAAACCAGCGCCTCCGCCGCCAAGGTGGACGCCATCGGCTCCTATGAGGGCGTGCAGGAAGCCGCCGAAGATACCGAAACCCCCGAACTGAAAGAGGGCTAGAACCATGTCCAGGAACATCGCAGTCGTCGGCTCAGGCTATATGGGAGGCGGCATCGCCCAGGTGCTGGCGCTCGCCGGCGCCCGCGTCGCGTTGGCCGACGTCTCGGCCGAAATCGCGCAAAGCAACTACGAGCGCCTGCTCAAGGAGTCCGACGAGTTTGTGGCCGCCGGCCTGTTCCCGGCTGACGCCACCGACATCCTGAAGACCAACCTCTGGGCCGCCAAGGACATCGAGGAAGCGGTCGCCGAGGCCGAGTACATCGAGGAAGCCGTCCCGGAGATCCTGGAGATCAAGCACGGGACCCTTTCCCGGATCAGCGCCGCTGCCCGGCCGGAGGCTATCATCGGATCCAACACCTCCACCATTTCCATCGCCAAGCTAGCGGAGGCAGTCAGCCGTCCGGAACGGTTCCTCGGGGTCCATTTCTCGAATCCGGCGCCCTTCATCCCTGGCGTGGAGGTCATTCCGCATCAGGGCACCTCTGCGGAAACCATCGCCGCCGCCCGGGCCGTCGTGGAGGAAACAGGCAAGGAGACCGCCACCGTCAAGGACGTCACGGGTTTTGTGCTCAACCGGCTGCAGTATGCGCTCTTCCACGAGGCCGCGCAGGTGGTTGAGGAGGGCATCGCGACAGCCGAGGACGTGGACACCCTGGTGCGCACCACCTTCGGATTCCGGCTGCCCTTCTTTGGTCCGTTCGCCATTGCGGACATGGCCGGCCTGGACGTTTACGCCTTCTGCTATAAGTCTCTGCAGACAGGTTTCCCGGAGCGCTTCGCCACACCCAAGATCCTGCAGGACAAGGTCGACGCCGGCCAGCTGGGTACCAAGACAGGCTCAGGCTTCCTGGATGTTCCGGCGGAACGGACCGCCGACCTGGTCGCCTACCGCAACAAGGCCTACGTCCTGATGCAGAAACTGGTCGAGGAGCTTGGCCCCGCACCGATCAGCTAGCCGATCCCTTCCGGCACCAGGGAGGTACGTAGGGCGGGAACGCGCATCCCGGCCTATGTAACCATCAGCAAAACAGGAGACCCCATGGACACCTTTCCCGCAGACCGAACAGCCATCGTTACCGGAGCGGTTTCACCGCGCGGAATAGGCCGGGCAACGGCCGACTACCTCGCCGCAGAAGGCTGGAACATCGGCGTGATCGACCTCGACGACGCGGCCAGCAAGGCTGTTGCCGCCGAGATCGCCGGCAAGTACCCAGTGCAGACCCTTGGTGTGGGGGCCGACGTTGCCGACGAGGCATCCGTCCGTGCCGCCATCGATGCCATTGAGGACGCGCTTCCGCAGATCGTCGCCCTGGCCAACGTGGCGGGTGTCAGTTCCCCGACCCCATATCTGGAGCTGGAGGCCGCCGAATGGAACCGTGTCCTGAACATCAACCTCAACGGGGTGCACTACGCCACCCGGCGGGCCGCGGAGACCATGGTTAAGAACCGGATCGGTCGGATTGTGAACATCTCCTCCGTTTCCGCCCAGCGCGGAGGCGGCACCTTCAGCAAGACCCCGTACTCGGTGGCCAAGGCTGGCGTGATCGGCCTGACCCGGGCGACGGCGCGGGAACTGGGACCGTACGAGGTCACTGTCAATGCGATTTCTCCCGGTCCGATTGATACGGACATCATGGGCGGAACCCTGAGCCCGGAACGTAAGGCCGAACTGGTCGCCGACCTCGTGGTGAACCGCGTCGGCACCGTCCGCGACATTGCCGCGGCCATCAGCTTCCTGATCAGCGAGGACGCGGGCTACATCTCGGGACAGACCCTGAACGTGGACGGCGGCCTCTACATGCACTAGCGACGGTTCCTGTCCCCTAGGCTGGGCTGATGACCTTGGAATGGGAACAGGTGATCGTCCACTCGCTCGACCCCAGGGCTTTGGGGCAATGGTGGGCCGAGGCGCTCGGCTGGATTGTGGTCCACTCCTCCGATGACGAATTGGAGATCCGTGCCCAACCGGATCGCCTCCCGGGGTTGGACTTTGTCCGGCTCGATGAGCCCAAGAAGGGCAAGAGCCGGCTGCATCTCGACTTCAGGCCCGATGACCAGAACGCCGAGGTGGCGCGTCTCGTGGCTCATGGCGCAAAGCCTGTCGATATCGGCCAGGGTAATCAGTCCTGGGTCGTGTTGGCCGACCCCGAAGGGAACGAGTTCTGTGTCCTTGGACCGCGCCGGTGACCAGTCACCGGCTGGGACACTGCCGGCCAGGCGGGCACTGTAGGAAGCCGCACCTCGATAACCCACAAGGCCAGGTCCCCGCCGATACGGTTCGCGGCCCAGCTGCGGGCCCGTTACATGCCGGCGGTGGCGGTGGGGAACTGTGCCGAACCGATGAGCGCGCCGGAGCAGTGGCGAGGATTCCGTAGGCGTGGTTGCGGGCGCGCGTATCCCAGGACGAGCCATATCAAGACCCACAGGTACGCGGCGGCCTATGGGCTCTTAACTGCTCCCTAACCAACACCCATGCAAGACGGAAAAGCCGGCTTGACTAACCCATTACGAGGAACTTGGGATTCAGCGTTCCCGCTATTGTGGACTAGCGCGTAAAAGGGCGGCTGTTGGGACCGGAGATCCGGTCCCAACAGCCGCCCTTTACGGCCGGGAACGTCCGCTGATCAGTGAGCGCGGGGTGTCGGGCTGGCGCTCGTCTCCGAGTGCTTCTGCGAAAGCGGCCGGTCTCCGCCACGGCGCAGCGTGAGCATGACCAGCCCAGCCGCCAGCAGGCAGACTGCCAGGAAGACCGAGGTCGCCATAAAGCTGCCATGGGTAACGTCCTGCAGGAAGCCGCCGACGTACGGGCCGACGAAACCGCCCAGATTGCCGACCGCGTTGATCAGGCCCATGGCCGATCCGGCAACCACAACCGGCATCGCCCGGGACGCCGAAGCCCAGAACGGGCCGTCGTACGCCAGTGCGCCGGCAACCGCGATGCTGATGAAGGCGATGGCCAGGAAGGGTATCGAGTCTCCGGTGGCGACGGAAATGACCAGAGCCACCGCTCCGACCGCCATGGACAGCAATACGTGCGTCGAGTAGCGGCCGGTCCTGTCCGCTGCCTTTGCGTTGTACCACAGGCCGAACATTGCCAGAACGTACGGGATTGCAGTCACGAATCCGACTTCAATGGAGGAGCCCCCCGTGATGGTCTTAACTACCTTCGGGAGCCAGATGTTGATGCCGTAGAAGCCGATCTGGATCAGGAAATAGACCAGGGTCAGGCGCCAGACCACCGTGTTGGAAAAGACGTTACGCATACTGGCATTTCCATGGTGGGGTTCCGCGGCCGCATCTGCGGCCAGGCCTTCCTCGATGTAGGCCCGCTCCTCAGGGCTGCACCACTTGGCATCCCGCGGACGGTCCGAGACGAAGATCCACCAGATGGGGGCGGCGATGACGAACGGGAAAAGGCCCTCGACGATGAACAGTGTGCGCCAGTCGGAGAAGGAAAGAATCCAACCGGACAAAGGGGCCGTGATGATGGAGGAAATGGCAATATTCATCATCCAGAACGCGTAGGCGCGCGCCCGTTCCTTGGCAGGGAACCAGTGGCTGATGAGCACCAGGATGGCCGGCCAGATCCCAGCCTCAGCAACGCCAAGGAAGAACCGGACGACGAGCAGCTCGGTAAAGTTCTGGATAAAGCCGCACAGGACGGCCAGCACGCCCCAAACGAGGATCATGATGCCGACGAATTTCTTGGCGCTCCATCGTTCGGCCAAATGCCCGCCGGGGATCTGGAGTGTCAGATAGCCGATGAAGAAGATTCCCGCGGCCAGACCCTGCTGGGCTGCGTCGATTCCAAGGTCCTTGTGCAGACCGTTCAGGGCGAACCCTATGTTGGTCCGGTCCATGAACGAGATGATGTAGACGATGATGGCGACCGGGATTAGGCGTGTCCAGCGCTTCCTCCCGATGGATCGAGCTCCGACGACACTGGTCACAGGAGACCCCTTTCATATTTCCTATACGATTGATCAAACATAAAATGAGATCTCTGTCACTGTCAATAGCAAGGGCAAGTCTTCAGTCTTCTAATCGGAGGAATGGAACGCATGGCGGTTATGGGTAGCCGGTCGCTGGAACAACCGCTGTATATAGGAGTCAGCACCAAGATGTACCTGGGCTACTCGGCCAGCCTGGAATGGCTGGCCGAGGTAGCCCAGCAGGTGCGCGCCCGCCCGGCCCTCTCGGACCCCGGAGCGGTGAGGGTTTTCATCAATCCGTCCTTTCCCGTGCTGGAAAGCGCCCACCGTATCCTTGACGGCCTACCGGTAGTCCTCGGCGCACAGAACTGCGCGTCGGCCGAGGGTCCCTTCACCGGGGAGGTCAGTGCCGGAATGTTGGCCGAGCTCGGCGTCGGCCTGGTGGAACTGGGCCACGCCGAGCGGCGCCGCGACTTTGGTGAGGATGACGCCGTCGTCGGGCAGAAAATCCGGGAAACGGTCAGGGCGGGCATAGCGCCGCTGTTGTGCGTCGGTGAGCCGTCGCCGCGGACCCCGGAGCAGGCAGCTGCCTTCTGTCTCGATCAGATCCGCACCGCCGTCGGTGACGGCGCGGCGATGCCGGCGGGCCTCATGCTGGCGTATGAGCCGGTATGGGCCATCGGAGCAGCCCGGCCTGCGCCGGAAGACTACGTCAACGCTGTTGCCCGCCTGTTGCGCGCCCAACTGGGCCCGGACGTACCCGTGGTTTACGGCGGCAGCGCCGGCCCTGGCCTGTTGCCCCGGCTGCCCGAGGTGGATGGGCTGTTCCTGGGCCGCTTTGCCCATGATGCGGCAAACCTGGGCCTGGTCCTGGATGAGGCGCTCGCGATTCGAAGCGGGCGCGAGCACTGAGCGTTGGGCCTCATGGGGCGGCAGGCTGCCCTGTTTAACGCCCGGTGCGGCAGCAGTGGTGCGCCGGACTATCAGGGTCGGCTCCGGCACCAGCTGCGGTGGGTGGTTGTGGCCGGCCAGGCGGTCCGGGACCAGGCCGGCGGAGATTTCGCCGAGCAGGCCGCTGTTGTGGTCCACGGAGGCCATCACGACCAGCGGCGACCGGGCCAGCTCGGCGTTGTCGTACCCCACCACCGAGACGTCCTCCGGCACCCGCAGGCCACGCTCCGAAAGAGCCTCGATCACGGCCCAGCGCGGCCAGATCATTGTGGGACGGTGGAACGGAAGATGCCTTTTCGGCCCTTGACGTTCCGTTGATCGAACCCGCGACTATGTAAAGACAAATTCACAAACGAGAAGCGATGCCACTGGTGCGCATAGACGTCAATGAAGGTTCCTCCCCGGAACAACTGCAGGGATCAGTGAACGGATCCACAACGCCGTTCTGGCTGAGTATCGGATCCCCGAGCGGGACTATTTCCATATCCTCACCGAGCATCGCCGGGGCAAATCGTTGCCCAGGACGCCGGTCTGGGGTTCGAGCGCAGCCGAGACGTCGTCATGATCCAGGTTTTCACCCAAGAGGGGCGCACCCAAGACGCAAAGCCGTCCCTTTTTGCTGCTATCTGCGCGAATCTGTCCGAGGTTGGAATTGCCGGCGAGGATGTTTTCATCGGCTACGTGGAAATCACGGCGGGCGACTGGTCCTTCGGCCATGGGCGGGCGCAGTATGTCACCGGCGAACTGGCCGTGCCGCAGCGGTGAGGCGAAGAATCAGGTAAGTATGTCAGTACAAAGCTTTGACAGGACATGCAATCTGGTGCACAGTAGTGCTTGTGGTTCCGCTCACAAGGAACCGCCAGCGCCGGAGCTCTACCCGCAAATGCTCCACCTCCTTTAGGGACCAGAGTTCACAAGAGAAAGGTCGACGATCAACGTGGCCCACGAACTGCTTACCATCGGGCGCATCAG
>DATIMB010000173.1:0-9458 GCA_035475875.1 Micrococcaceae bacterium | reverse complement strand
CGGGTGATGGACAATGACGCCGCCTGGGCAGCCCTGGGCCACTGCGTCGGGCGGCAGGTGGGCGCCGGAATCCCACTGCTGACCGGGCTTTCGCCGGCGCTCGCCGACGAGGACCGCCTGAAAGCCCTCGGAGCGGCCGCGGCCTCCGCCGGGGGAGTCGCCCTTTTCCACATGCAGGGCGTGACGCCGGAAGCCTGTGGCCCGGAAGCCCGGGAATGGAACGCGGGGCTGGCCCGGACGGAGATCGGCACCGCCATGCTGCGCACGGCCCGGGACGAACTGACGTCGGCGGCCAGCACCGGGCCCCTGGATGCCGTTTCGCTGGGCACTCCGCATTTTTCGCTGCATGAATTCGCCAAGCTTGCGGCGGAGTTGGCGGACCGTCCGGCCTTCCATCCCCGCTGCAAGGTCTGGATATCCACCTCACGGGCCATCCTGGCGCAGGCGCGGGAATCCGGATACGCACAGGTTTGCGAAGACCGCGGGGCCACCATCGTGGTGGACACCTGCACCTACATCACCCCCATTCTTGGCCCGGCAGTCCGCACGGCGATGACCACGTCCGGTAAATGGGCCTGGTATGCGCCGACCAATTTGGGCATCAATGCCGTCTTCGGCACCCTCACCGAGTGCCTGGACTCCGCCTGCGCAGGGGAGGTGATCCGGGATGAAGCAGCCTGGCAATGAGCCTGGAGACAATGAGCCTTGTCATCATGAGCCTGGAAACAATGAGCGTGGTCATGCAGCGACGGAGGTGATCCCAGCCGTCGGGCTCTGCGCCGGAGTGGGTTCCGGCCGGCTGCTGAAGCTGGACGAGCCCCTCTCGCTGTGGGGCGGTACGGACCTGCACACCGGAATGATCACGGATGTGCACCACCCCCAGCACGGCACAGCCATCACGGGCCGCGTGCTGCTCATGTCCGCCTCCCGCGGCTCCAGTTCCTCCTCCAGCGTCCTGGCCGAACAGATCCGTGCCGGGGTGGGCCCTGCCGCCCTGGTGCTGTGCGCCCGGGACGCCATCCTTGCCCTCGGTTCACTGGCGGCCGCGGAACTGTACGGTATCCGGATGCCGGTCGTCCTGATCGACCCTTCTGTTGCTCAACTGCTGCCGGACGACAGCCCGGTCACCGTCACTGCTGGCTCTGCCGCTGACGGCACCGTCGGTGCCAGCATCGCCATCAACTCCGCCAGTGCCAGCACCCCGACCAACTCGGTCGGTGCCAGCGCCGCCGTCGTCAATGGAGGACGCTCATGACGCTGCCCTTTCTGACCGGCCGTGACCTGTCCGCGCTGATGCCCCCGGCAGCCGCCGTCGCCGCGCTGGAACACGAACTGGGTCAGGGGCTGGATCCGGAGCGGGATGCTCCCCGGCTTTTCAGCCCGCTGGGTGCCGGAGAATTCCTGCTGATGCCCGCTGAATCAAGCCGCTACGCCGGAATCAAGGTTGTCACCGTTGCCCCGGCAAACCCGGCCAGGGGCGAGCCGAAGATCCAGGGCACCTACCTGCTTTTCGACGCCGCCACCCTTACACCGCTCGCCGCGATGGAAGGGGCCGAGCTGACCCTGATCCGCACCCCCGCCGTGACCGCCATGGCCGTCAAGCACATGCTGCACGCCGGAGGCCGGGCCTCGATTGGACGGCTGCTGGTCCTGGGAACCTCGCTGCAGGCGGACCGGCACCTCCAGGCACTGACCGACATCCTGGACGTGGCAGAGGTGGTCATCGTGGGCCGGCGCCCCGAGGCTGCTGAACAGCTCGCAGGGAAATGGGCGGCCCGGAGCATCCCTGCCCGTCCCGGCAATCATGCGGACATTCCCGGCGCCGACGTCGTCGTTTGTGCCACCTCCTCCGCCACGCCGGTTTTTGACGGCTCGTTCGTGGCCCCGGATGCCATTGTGGCCGCCATCGGCTCACACGGGCTGCAGGCCCGCGAAATTGACCAGGACCTGGCGCGGCGCTGCGATGTCGTTGTCGAGGGCCGGGCTTCCGCGTTCCGGGAGGCAGGCGATCTGATTCCGGCCCGCTCCGCCGGGGAATGGCAGCACCACAACGTCACAAACCTGGCCGAACTGGTGGCCGGGCAGTTCCGGCGGCGGCCGGGGGTTCCCGCGCTGTACACCGGGGTGGGAATGTCCTGGGAAGACCTGGTGGTTGCCTCGCATGCCTTTGAGCGCCTGGGAGCGTCGGCGGCACCATGATGCGTGGGAGTATTTATATGGACGTCGACAACCGGCCGGAGCCCCCCGGCCGGGAGACCCTGATGAGTTGGAGGCTTCATGGCTGCGGAAAGTCCGTCCAGCTTAACCATGGTGCGTAAGAGCGCCAACCTGCGCGAGACGGTCGGGTTGGCGATGCGGGCCGCCATCATTTCCGGGGAAATGGAGGCCGGAGCGGTGTACTCCGCCCCCACCCTGGGCAAACGGTTCGGGGTGTCCCCGACTCCGGTCCGGGAGGCGATGCTGGACCTGGCCAAGGAAGGCCTGGTGGTCCCGCTGCCCAATAAGGGTTTCCGGGTCACAGAAGTCTCGGATGCGGACCTGGATGACATCACCCGGATCCGCCTGCTGATCGAACCCCCCACGGTACGCCAGGTGGTGCCGATTATTCCGGCGTCCGATCTGGACAACCTCTTTTCGCTGGCCCAGGCGATCGTCGACGCTGCCGCGGCAGGGGATCTGATCGAGTACACCGAGGCGGACCGCCGGTTTCACATGGAGATCCTTGAGTACAGCGGCAACAGGCGCCTGGTGGACATCATTTCCGAGCTGCGGGCGCACACCCGCCTCTTCGGCCTTGCCCCGCTGGTGAAGACCGGCCAACTCACCGTCATGGCACACGAACACCTCGAACTGGTGGAGCTGATTAAAGCGGGTAAAGCGGTGGAAGCGGAAGCGCTGATGAGCCGCCACATTGGCCATGTCCGGGATGAATGGGCCGGTGGCCACTGAATCCGGGGATCCCGCATGCAATGGACTCACACCCTGTTCCCAAGCTTATGCAATGTGACATACTACTGGCATGAATCGTGCCGAGACCGCTGACGTCGTCGTTATCGGCGCCGGTGCCGTGGGTGCGGCATGCGCCTATTTCGCGGCCCGCAGCGGGCTGCGCGTCGTCGTCGTCGAACGCGGAGCCATTGCCGGTGGCACCTCCAGTGCCTGCGAGGGAAACATCCTGGTCTCGGATAAGGAAGCCGGGCCGGAACTGGAGCTCTCCCAATATTCGCAGCGGATCTGGCGGGAGGACCTGGCCGAATTCGGACCGCTGTGGGAATTCGAATCCAAGGGCGGGCTGGTCGTGGCGGCCAGCGATGCCAGCGCGCTGTCGCTGAAGCGGCTCACCGTGCGCCAGCAGGAGGCCGGAATCGAGGTTCTCCCCGTGGACGGGGCGGCACTGCGGGACTACGAGCCGAACATCAATCCGGACCTGGTGTCCGGCGCCTTCTACCCGCAGGACGCCCAGGTGCAGCCGATGCTGGCCGTGGCACACCTGCTCCGCCTGGCGCGCGGGCTCGGGGCGGAGGTGCAGCCACAGACGGAAGTGACAGGATTCCTGCGGCAAGGGGAACAGGTCACCGGTGTGGTCACATCCCGCGGCACCGTCTCCGCGCCCCATATCATCAATGCCGGCGGGACCTGGGGCGGTGCCATCGCCCGGCTTGCCGGAGTAAACGTGCCGGTGCTGCCGCGCCGCGGCTTCGTGCTGGTGACCGAGCCGCTTCCGGTGGAGGTCAGGCACAAGGTCTATGCCGCCGAATACGTTGATAACGTTGCAAGTTCCGACGCCGGCCTGCAGACTTCCCCGGTAGTGGAGGGGACGGCCAGCGGCACCATTCTTATCGGTTCCAGCCGTGAGCGGGTGGGCTTTGACCGCACCTTCTCCGTTCCGGTGGTGGGCTCGATGGCGGCCAAAGCCATTGCGCTGTTCCCGTTCCTGGCTGGGGTGAAGGCGATGCGCAGCTATCTGGGCTTCCGTCCCTACTGCCCGGACCACCTGCCCGTGATCGGCCCCGATCCGCGGGCACCGGGCCTGTGGCACGCCTGCGGACACGAGGGTGCAGGCATCGGGCTGGCCGCCGGCACAGGCTCACTGATCATCCAGGCCATGCTGGGCGAACCCACCGGCATGGGCCTGGCCCCCTTTGCCCCCGAACGCTTCGCGGAGATGGACTGATGAATCCACAGCTCAAGCTGACCATCGATGGATCCCCCATTCCCGCCCGGCCCGGGCAAACCGTGGGCGCCGCGCTGACTGATGCCGGAATCAGGTCCTGGCGCAGCACCCGCGTGGCTGGCAAACCGCGGGGCCTCTTCTGCGGCATCGGCGTCTGCTTTGACTGCCTGCTCACTGTCAATGGCGTCCCAAATCAGCGGGCCTGCCTGGTCCCGGCCCAGGACGGCATGTGTCTGGAGTCCGGCGGGGAGGTCCACCATGACTGAGGCCCTGATCCGGACCGAGGTGGCCGTCGTCGGCGCCGGCCCGGCCGGGCTGGCGGCCGCCGTTACGGCCGCCGAGGCCGGGCTGCAGGTGGTGCTGATCGACGCCGGCAGCCAGCCGGGCGGCCAATACTGGCGCCATCCGGACCAAGCCCATCCGATTGCGGACGAGGGCGCAGGACACCATGACTGGGCCGTCTTCACGGCCCTGCGCTCGCGGCTGGAACGGCACGTGGGCACCGGCCGGATCCGTTACCTGCCCAACTCGCAGGTCTGGCTGCTGCAGTGCGACGGCGGCACCAGCACTCTGCACCTCTCGCCGACCACCGATGTGCCGGCTGCAGACGGTGGCACCGGCCGTGCTGGTGCCGGAAGGGCGGACGCCGGGACGCTGTCCGGCGCCGGTTCAGCCCCCGCCCCCGGTTCAGTCCCGGCCGGCAACTCTGCCCCCGCCGGCAACTCTGCCCCCGCCAGCGCAGATGGAACGTCGGTTTCGCGCGTCGATGCCCAGGAGCTGATCCTGTGCCCGGGAGGGTATGACCGGCAGCTGCCCATCCCGGGTTGGGATCTTCCGGGCGTGATGGCGGCCGGCGGCGTGCAGGCTCTGCTCAAGGGGAACCGGACACTGGCCGGCAAGCGGGCCATCGTAGCCGGAACCGGTCCGTTCCTGCTGCCAGTAGCCAGCGGTCTGGCCCATGCGGGAGCCAAGGTGGCCGCGGTCTGTGAGGCGAACAGCCCCAGCGGCTGGCTGAAGAACCTCCGCGGTGCCCTGCGGCAACCGGGCAAGGCGCTGGAAGCCGCCGAATATGCGGCGGCGCTGGCCAAACACCGGATCCCGTACCGGATGCGCACTGCTGTCACCGCCATCCATGGCGAGACAGAAGTCCGGTCTGTAACCCTGACCAGGCTGGACCCGCAGGGGCGCGCCATCCCCGGCACCGAACGGCAGGTCCAGGCCGACCTGGTGGCGCTTGGCTGGGGTTTTACCCCTGCGATGGAACTGGTCCTGTCCACCGGGGCTGATACCGTCAAAGACGTGGACGGATCTTTGGTGGCCGTGGTCGACGACGAGCAGCGAAGCAGCGTGGCCGGCGTCCGGATAGCCGGCGAGGCCACCGGCGTCGGTGGGGCACTGCTCGCGGTAAAGGAAGGCGAGCTCGCGGCGTTCGGCCTGGCGGAGCAGCGCGGACTGCCGGCGGATGAGTCCCGGATGCGGCGGCTGAAGCAGGATGTCCAGCGCGCCCGGTCCTTCGCGGTGGCCATGCACCGGGCCAACCCAGTTCCGGCCCACTGGTTCGAGTGGCTAACGCCGGAAACCCTGGTCTGCCGCTGCGAGGAGGTTGACTACGCCTCGGTCTGCGCCGCGCATGCGGAACTGGGTGCCCAGGAACCGCGGAGCGTGCGGTCCTTTGCCCGGACCGGGATGGGATGGTGCCAGGGCCGGGTCTGTGGATTTGCCACGGCGGACATTGTGGCTGGGCTGCAGGGGCGCACAACTACGGCCGAAGATCTGCGGCCGATGGCCAAGCGGTCGCTCGCGGCTCCAGTGTCGCTGGCGCGGCTGGCCGCCCTCGGCAACGACCATGACGATGTGCAGCAGGAAGTTTAGGGAGGCTCATGATGGAAAACCCAACGACGGCGGGACCGCAGACATCAGTGGCAACGGCGACGAACGCGGCGACGAAGGCTGCGGCGACGGCTGCGGCGACGACGGGGCAGGAGACGACGGGGGCACAGCTTGCCGCTCTGGTGGAGCGGGCCGTCGTGGCCGGCGAGGCCTGGGCCAGCACGCCGCCCGCAGTGAGGGCGGCAGCACTGTCTGCCATCGCCGACCGACTGGATGCCGCAGCCGCAGAACTGGTACCGCTGGCGCAGTCCGAGACCCACCTGCTGGAAGGCCGGCTTGGCGGCGAACTCAAGCGCACTACCTTCCAGCTGCGCCTGTTCGCGGAAATGCTCCAGGAAGGCAGTTTTGCCGGCGCCCGGATCGACCACGCCGACCCCGAATGGCCGATGGGAGCCCGGCCGGACATCCGCAGGGTCCTGGAACCGCTTGGCCCCGTGGTGGTTTTCGCCGCCAGTAACTTCCCCTTCGCCTTCAGCGTGGCCGGCGGAGATACCTGCTCCGCGCTCGCCGCAGGATGCCCGGTGGTCCTCAAGGTACATTCCGGACATCCGCAGCTCTCGGCACGCGTCGGCGCCCTGGTGGCCGAGGCGCTGGCAGCTGCCGGCGCCCCTGATGGTCTGCTGTCGCTGATCTACGGCACGGAGGCAGGACGGGCAGCACTGCTGGATCCACGGGTGAAGGCCGGGTCCTTTACCGGTTCCATCCCCGGCGGCCGTGCCCTGTTCGACCTTGCGGTCTCCCGGCCGGAGCCCATCCCGTTTTACGGCGAACTCGGCAGCGTCAACCCCACCTTTGTCACCCAGTCTGCCGCCGCGAGGCGCGGCGGGCAGATCGCAGCGGAATTTCTGGCCTCCTACACCCTTGGAGCCGGGCAGTTCTGCACCAAACCAGGCATTCTGCTTGTTCCTGCCGGCTCGGACATCCTTGAACTGCTCCGCTCCGCGGAGCAGCCCGGCCCGGCCCCGCTCCTCAACGAGCGCATCCAGCACGGCTACGTCGAGGTGCTGCAGGGACTGCTGGAGCACGACGCGGTCGAAGCGCTCGTGTTGGGCGAGGACGCCTTCGCCGAGCCTCCCGCCCCGACGCTTATTGCCACCAACGTCCAGGCTGTGCTCGCGGACCCCGAAGGCCTCATCACCGAGTGCTTCGGGCCGACGGCGCTGGTGGTCACCTACTCGGATGAGAGCGAGCTGCTGGAGCTGGCCCGGGTGCTCGAGGGCCAGCTGACAGCCACCATCCAAGGTGAGGAAGACGACGCCGTTGCCCCTGAACTGGTGCGTTTGCTGGCGCAGAAGGCCGGCAGGGTGCTTTGGAACCAGTGGCCCACCGGTGTCTCGGTCACGTATGCGCAGCAGCACGGCGGCCCCTATCCTGCGACCACCACACCGGGAACGACGTCGGTCGGCACGGCGAGCATCAGCCGGTTCCTGCGCCCGGTGGCCTACCAGGGCCTGCCGGAAGCACTCCTGCCGGCGGCCCTGCAGGAGTCCAACCCGCTGGCCATCCCCCGCCGGGTGGATGGAACGCTGGCCGTCTGAAACGCGCCGCGGACGGAACCGACAAGGCAGGCCGCGGCGGATTCCAAAGGAGGAACATGTTTGAGGAATTCGATGCGCTCAGCTTCGATTGCTACGGCACGCTCATTGACTGGGAGGCCGGCATCCTCGCAGGGCTGCGACCGTGGGTCCGCGGATCGCGGCGCGCAATCAGCGACGAGGAACTGCTGACGGCGTACTCGGCCGAAGAGGAACGCGTCGAGCGTGAACAGCCGGCCAACCCCTACCCGGAGGTACTGGCCGCGGCATTCCGCTCCCTGGCCGAAAGACTCGGTATCCCGGTGCTGGATTCCGAGGCCAGCTGGTTTGGCTCCTCCGTTCCGGACTGGCCAGCCTTTGCTGACTCCCATGATGCCTTGGTCCAATTGAGCCGCCATTTCAAGCTCATCGTTCTCTCGAACGTGGATCGTTCGAGCTTTGCGGCAAGCCAAGCGAGACTTGGCATCGACTTTGACCACGTCATCACCGCCGAAGACGTGGGCAGCTATAAGCCAGCCGCGGAGAACTTCCGGGTTTTGAACGAGTACGCCGATTCCCGGGGTCTCAGGCTGCTGCACGTTGCCCAGAGCCTTTTCCATGACCATGTGCCGGCGGCCGCGGCCGGTCTGCCGGCGGTATGGATCAACCGCCGGCACGATCAGCCGGGTTGGGGTGCGACGCCCGATCCCGGCGTGCCGGTGCAGCCCAAGTGGGAATTTGCATCCATGGCCGCATTCGCTGCACAGGCAACGCAGGGCAGGCCGTAGGCGGCTCATCCATCCGGCAACCGTTAATCCGTCTCACCCTCCACAGACGTGGCGGCGTCGAAGTCAGCCAGCAGCCGACGGGAGGCCGAGCCCATGTGGTGCCGCATGGCGGCAGCGGCAGACATTCCGTCCCGGCTCCTTAGTGCTTCCAGTACTTCCGCGTGTTCTTTGACGGCAGTGGCGGCATGCGTTTCGTCATGCAGGGCGCGGTCCACCCAAATGCGCAGGAGGGACCGGATGCTCTGCAGGAGCTCCTGGAGGACCTGGTTTCCCGAGCCGACGGCAATGTCGCGGTGGAAGAGGGAGTCGGCCTCGACGAAGGCGGCGAAGTCCTTGCCGCTGGTACGCATGGCCTGAACGTAACTGCCCAGCCGCTGCAGGGCCTCGTCGCTGAGGCGCTGGGCGGCAAGTTCCACGGCCTGGACTTCCAGTCCGCTGCGCAGTTCCACGAGTTCGCGGGTACGCGGTTCGCCCAGCATAAGTCCCCAGCTCAGGGTCCTGGGCAGCAGCTCTGAGATGCCGGCGCGAAGGTAGGTGCCCGAGCCGGGGCGGACGATCACGATGCCCAGGATTTCAAGGGCCGCCAGTGCTTCCCGGACGGCGGAACGGCCGACCCCAAGGGAGGCTGCAAGCTGGCGCTCGGAGGGGAGCCGCGTTCCGGCGGGAATGTGGCCCCCCGTGAAGTAGGCCATAAGCCGCTCCGCAACCTCCGACACGGCCGATCCTGTGTCGATGGTACCCAGGGCCGCCCTGATTTCTTCACTGGCCAGGTTGGCCGAAGCACTTGTACTCACGGGCCAAGCCTACAATCCGCTAACCGGAGGCGTGGACCAATAGAAGTCAACCGGTTGACCAATTTGTCCGCCAGGGTCTATGGTTGACATCACAGCTTGCGCGCGCCTACTGCCGGTAGTCCGGAGGGCCGCAGCAGTAGGCAGTCCCAGCGCTGATGTTTTCAAAGGCAGGTGGCTGGGCCCGGAACCTCTCACAGGGAGTCAAAGTGGACACCATTAACCCGACGGTCGAACGCTCGGCCATCAAAAAGGTAGCGATCCGGCTGGTGCCGTTCGTGGCCCTGATGTTCTTCATCAA
>DATIMB010000172.1:0-1743 GCA_035475875.1 Micrococcaceae bacterium | reverse complement strand
GGCCAGCAGCCCCAGCAGATCGGCCTGGTCCGGATCGCCCTGCCCCCAGACCGGGTTCATGTGCTGCTGCTTGTCCAGCACCAGGCCCTCGTTGACCGCACGGTCCAGGTGGATGGCCAACTGCGGGAAGCGCAGCAGCGGCCCTGTGGCCACCAGCCTTTCGGTCCCGTCCTGCGTTACCAGCCGGCCCGCCAACTGCAGCTCGCGGTCCAGCCAGGAGTTCAGCAGCGGTCCGCCGTAAACCTCGACACCGGCCTGCAGCCAGCCGAACTTACCCGTGGTGGGCTTCGGTTTGAGCTTGAAGGACGGCGAATCGGTATGCGCGCCAAGGATATTGAAGCCGGTCAGGGCGGTGGCGTTCTCCGGGACCAGCCAGGCGATCAGGGCACCGTCGCGGATGATGAAATATGCGCCCGGCCCTCCGGCCCAGGCCTCGGTCTCGTCCAGCTGCAGGAATCCGGCCCTCCGCAGCCTGGCGCCGGCTTCATGGGCTGCATGGAAGCTCGACGGCGAGTCCCCGACGTAGGCGGCCAGGTCGCGGACGTGGCGTACGGCGGGCGGCGCGGCTTCGTGGAATTCAGGCATACTCCGATTCAATCACGGGGCCAATTTCCCGATCCGCTCAGTAGTCCGGATTGCTGGGCACCACCAGGCCCGTTTCGTAGGCATAGACCACCACCTGGACCCGGTCCCGCAGGTGCAGCTTGGTCAGGATCCGGCGCACGTGCGTCTTCACGGTTGCTTCCGACAGGAAGAATTTGCGGGCGATTTCCGCATTGGAGAGTCCCTCGGCAATCGCCTGCAGTACTTCGACCTCGCGCCGGGTCAGGTCCTCCAGCAGGGGATCGCGCGGGGCAGGGGTGCTGGCCGGCCGCGAGCGGACAAAGTTCTCCAGCAGCCGCTGGGTGACCCGCGGGGCCACCACCGCATCGCCGCTGGCCACCAGCCGGACGGCGTGCACCAGCTCGGCCGGGGCAACATCCTTGAGCAGGAATGCGCTGGCGCCGGCCTGCAGTCCGGCAAAGGCGTACTCATCCAGGTCGAAGGTGGTCAGGATGATGATCCGGGCCCAGGAGCCTGAACCGGTGATGGCGCGGGTGGCCTCGATCCCGTCCAGCACAGGCATCCGGACGTCCATCAGCACCACGTCCGGCCGGAGCTGGTCCACCTTGGCAACGGCCTCCGCCCCGTTGGAGGCTTCGCCCACGATGTGCAGGTCCTCTTCGCCTTCCAGGATCAGCCGGAAGCCCATCCGCAGCAGCGGCTGATCGTCCACCAGCAGTACGGACACCGGACCTCCGCCTTGGTCGTTCCCGGCGTCACTGGATCCGCCCGCGTGTCCGTCGCGATCCCCGGCACCGCCGCCGTCGCGCCCAGCGCCGCCGCCGTAGCGGCCCCCGCCGTCGTGTCCGCCGACGTAACCGGCGCCGCCGTCGTCGTGCCTGGGATTCTCCACCCTCACCGTCCTGTTTCCTGGCCCAAACCGGCCCCTAGATCCTGCCCGCCATTACCGTACCCGGACCGGCCCGCGCTGCCGGCGGAGGCCGCCCTCGCGACCCCCGGGAAAGCCGCCGTCGTGCCTGCCGCCAAAGCCGCCGCCTCTGCCGCCTGCTCCGGACAGGTGAGCACCGCCTCCACCAGCCAGCCGCCGGCGGCGCCCGGACCCGCCGTCACCGTCCCGTTGTAGATGCCGGCCCGCTCGCTCATCCCCACCAGCCCCTGGCCGCTGCCCACCGAGGCAGC
>DATIMB010000171.1:0-2163 GCA_035475875.1 Micrococcaceae bacterium | reverse complement strand
GTCGAGCATGCGGATGGTCCGCATGCCCTCCAGATCCCCACACCAGGCAACGTCGACGCCGGCAGAAGTGACTACGTTGTAGGCAGCCGCCGCCGGATCGGCTTCATCCATGTCCACCAGCAGAGTGCTGCCGGTTGCGTGGAATAGGTCCAGGGCCTCGCGCAGCAGCGGGATCCGTTCCTCGCCGGAACCCAGCCGCGCCACGGAGGCGTAATCGAGTTCGGAGATGTCCCGGGGCAGGTCCCAGAGCCGTTCCAGCGTCCGGTCGTGCAGCAGCACCACCTCCCCGTCCCTGGTGCGCCGCACATCCACTTCGACGAAGTCCGCACCGGCTTCGATGGCCGAGCGGATGGCCGGCAAGGTATTTTCCCGGTAGCGGCTGGAGTCGCCCCGGTGCGCTGTCACGAGAACCGTCACGGTGCCCGCTGCGCCACAGAATCAACGGCTGCGTCGGCCCGCGCCTGACCTGCCGCCGGCTCCGCCTCGGCTGGCTCCGGTTCGGTTGCCGAAGACGCCGATGCTGCGGTCCCGGCTGGTGCACTCTCGGCTGCTGCGATTGGGTTGCCGACCAGCAGCCCGTTCCGGAAGATCATCGCGCGGCTGATCCGCGCGAACCCGGTATCGCCGGGGACGGGCGGGCTCCCCGTGAAATAGCTGCGCAGCTCGGCGTCCTCCCGGCGCAGGTAGATCTCAGAGAAGTGGCCTCGCGGTACCACCCGTTCCACCATTGCCGGCCGTGAACCGGACCGCTCGTCAGGATGGAACTGGACGTCCTCCGGCCGGATGCCCACCACGTCGCTGCCCGGGCCGATCGCGCCGTCCCGGTACGTTCCCTCGATCCTGTTCAGGCTGCCGATGAAGGTGGCCACGAATTCCGTCCGGGGGCGCGCATAGAGCTCATCCGGAGTGCTGTACTGCTCGATGCGGCCGGCGTTCATCACCGCTATCCGGTCCGAGATGGACAGCGCTTCATCCTGGTCGTGCGTGACAATGACCGTGGTAATGCCCAGCCGCTGCTGGATTTCACGGATGTCCTCGCGCACTTTCACGCGCAGTTTGGCATCCAGGTTGCTCAGTGGCTCATCCAGCAGCAACAGGTCCGGTTCCTGGACCAGCGCCCGTGCCAGCGCCACGCGCTGTTGCTCGCCCCCGGAAATGCGGCCCGGCCGCGAGTCCCTGTGGTGCGACAGGTTGACCAGTTCCAGCACAGCATCCACGCGCTGCACAATTTCCGCCCGGGGCAGTTTCCGGAGTTTGAGGGGAAAGGCAACATTCTTGAACACGCTCATGTGCGGCCACAGGGCATAGTTCTGGAAAACCATGGCGCTGGGCCGCTTCTCGGGTCCCAGGTGCACCACGTCGCGACCGGCTACGCTGATGCTGCCCGTGTCCGGGGCCAGGAAGCCGGCGATCATACGCAGGGTGGTGGTCTTGCCGCAGCCGGAGGGTCCCAGCAGGGAGACCAGTTCGCCCTCGGCGACGGACAGGTCCAGGTTCTCGATGATGGTCCTGCCGCCCAGCACCTTGCTCAACCCCCGGATGTCGAGGCCCCCGGGCTGCCGGGGAGCTCCCGCCGTCGCGCGGCCCGGCGATGTCCCGGAACCTCCCGCCGTCGTCCGGCCCGACGACGTCCCGGAACCTCCCGCCGTCGGCCGCTCTGGAGGTGAAACGCCCATGCCGCACCACCTATCTGATCTGGAAGCCTTCGGCAAGCTGGCCACCCATAATATGCTTGCGGGCCACCAGCATCAGTGCCACGGACGGGATGGAGAGCAGGATGGAGAACACGGCCGCCACCTGCTTGGGATAATTCAGCACCAGCGTGTACATCTCGGTGGGCATGGTGTAGAAAACGGGCGCCCCGACCAGGTACGTCCCCTGCGCCTCGTCGAAGGAGGCCAGGAAGGACATCACCATGGCCACCAGGATGCCGGGCAGGGCCATGGGCAGCGTCACACTGAAAAAGACCCGCAGCTTGGACGCGCCGGCATCCCGTGCCGCCTCCTCCAGGCTCCGGGGAACGGCGGCGAAGGCAGCGGCCGGGATCCAGGTCATGAAGACCACGGTGCCCAGGACATGGATGATCAGGATGCCGGGAATGGTGTTCATCAGGTTCAAGGTGTAGAACAGCGACGCGATGGTGGCGAAGAGCCCCATCTTGGG
>DATIMB010000170.1:0-10555 GCA_035475875.1 Micrococcaceae bacterium | reverse complement strand
GTTCCTGCTGGCCGTCCTGGCCGGCGTCGTCGCGACCCTCGCGGCGCTGGCGCTGACCGGGCTTTCGGGGTGGCTGATCGTCAGGGCCAGCCAGCAGCCGCCCATCCTTTACCTGCTGGTGGCCATTGTGGGAGTGCGTTTCTTCGGATTGATGCGGGCAGTTGCGCGCTACGCCGAGCGGCTGTGGCTCCATGATGCCGTCTTTTCCGCGCTGACACGGCTGCGGGTGCGGGTCTGGGAGGCGTTGAGCGTGCGGGTTCTTTCCCGCCGTTCACTGCTGCGCGGGGAGGGCGCCGTGGACCATCTGATCGGCGACCTGGACGCGGTGCGGGATCTGGCCCCGAGAGCGCTGCTGCCGCCGTTGGCAGGGATGCTGGCGGCGGTGGGAGTACTAACGACGACGGCGTTGCTGCTTCCGCAGGCGGTGGCACTTGAGCTGGCGGTGCTGGCCGGTGCTGTCCTGCTGGCTCCTGCAACGGCGTTGCTCGCCGACCGGGCAGCCGGGCGTGCGGAGCAGAGGCACCGCTCGGCCGTGGTCCGCACGGTCGCCGCGCTGCTGAACGCCGCAGGGGATCTGCGGGTGAACCGGGCGGAGGGCCGCTTGCTGCACCGGCTGCAGCAGGAGGATCAGGGGGCTACCGCGGCGGTGAAACGGTCGGTCCGCGCCCAGGGGCTGGCGCAGGGACTGCTGGTGCTCTTCTCCAGCCTCGGTGCGCTGGGCATGCTCACCGTGGGCGCACCCGCGGTGGCCGCCGGAACCCTCCCGGCGGAGGTGCTCGCTGCGCTGGTGCTGCTCAATCTGGCGCTCGCGGACGCCCTCGCTCCGGTTACCGCTGCGGTCCAGCTCTGGCCGGCCCTGGACACCGTGCTGGTCAGGTTCGCCCCCGACCTGCTGCGTAGCGAGGGGCGCGGGCTTCAGGTACTGGGTGCCGAGGGGTGGGGACCTGGGGCGCGCGCTTCCGAACCGTCCGCCACCGAACTGCCGGGTACCGAACTGCCGGCAGACGGCGCGGCCCTGGAGCTAACAGGGGTCCGTGCCATTTGGCCGGACTCACCTGAACCCGTCTTCAGCGGTCTCAGCACCACCGTGCGGCCGGGCGAGTGGCTCACGGTTTCCGGACCCTCCGGCTCCGGAAAGTCCACGCTCCTGGCGGTCATGCTGGGCTTCCTCAAGCCCGCCAGCGGACAATTCCGTGCCCGCGGCCGGATTGCCTGGTGCCCGCAGCAGGGCCACCTATTCGATTCGACGCTGCGCGCCAACCTGCTGTTGGCCAGGCCCCGCTCCCAGGCACCCACCGAAGCCCAACTTCACAAGGTGCTCGACGACGTCGGACTGGGCCCGCTGCTCGCCGCCCTGCCGCGGGGGCTGGACACCCGGCTGGGGCCGGAAGGCAGCCACCTCTCCGGCGGCCAGCGCCAGCGCGTGGCGGTGGCCCGGACCCTGCTGGCAGGTGCGGACGTGCTGCTGCTTGACGAGCCCACGGCCCACCTGGACACCGAGGCGGCGCGGGCGCTGATGAGGGATCTGCGCCGCGCACTGAGCAGCAAAACCGTCGTGCTGGTGACCCACGACGACGCGGCGAGGGAACCCGGCGATACAAAGCTGGTGCTGGGTTAGGCTGTCGGAATGACCGCACTTCCCCCGGTTTCCCTGCCCAGAGTCGACGGACTGCGGTTCCGGCCGATTGCCGAACCGGACATTGACCAATGGATCGGCCTGATCGAACGGATAGCCGAGGCGGAGAAGCCGCCGTGGCATGAACAGCGGGCCGACCTGCGGGACGTCTTCGCCTCAAGCAAAAACGATCCGGCCCAGAACACCGTGATCGGAGTCGACCCCTCGGGAACGGCCAGGGCCTGGGGCCGGATCACCAAGAACGCCGAGGGGGCCAAGGCCATGGGTGCCGGCGGGGTGGATCCGCAGTGGCAGCGCCGCGGCGTGGGCGCCGCCGTGCTGCGCTGGCAGCAGGCGCAGGCGGTGCGCCGGTTTGTGCAGGACGGTACTTCCCACCCATTGCTGCGGATCTTTTCAGAAGAGGACAACACCGCTGAAAGTGCGTTGTTGTCCGGAAACGGCTTCACCATTGTCCGGTATTTCACGCAGATGCTGCGGCCGCTGGCCGGTGCGCTGCCGGTGGTGGAGCAGGACCCGGAAATCGAGATTGTGCCCTACGAGGAGGAGTTCTCCGAGCCGGCCCGGCTGGCACACAATGAGGCCTTCGGCGACCATTGGGGCTCCGAACCGCGGGACCGGGAGGCCTGGGGCTTCATGGTCCGCCATCCGCACAGCCGCCCGGACTGGAGCACGCTGGCGGTGGAGAAGTCCAGCGGCGAGGTGGTGGGCTACCAGCTGGCCAGTTACGATCCCGGTCTGGTGGCGGACAAGGGCCGCGAAGAGGGGTACACGGAACTGCTGGGCGTCCGCCGCGGCTGGCGGGGGCGGCGCATCGCCGCCGCCCTCCTGGCAGACGCGATGAGGCGGTTCCGCGAGGCGGGGATGGAGTTCGCGAGCCTGGACGTGGATACAGAGAACCCGTCAGGAGCGGTGGGCATCTATGAGCGGATGGGGTACGCGCCCACGCACCGGTCGATGGCCTGGGACTGCCGCCTTCCCATCGACTAACTGCATCGACTGGATGCACCGGCTAAATGCATCGAGTGAGGACTCCGTGTTCGATACAGCTCCTTATTGGGCTGTATCGGACACCAAGTACTCACTCGATCGGGTGGGGCGGCGTGGGGGATGGAGGCGTGGAGGATGCGGGCTTAGCCGTCCACGTCGTGCAGGTGGTGCACGATGTCGTGGAGCAGGTAGCCGGAGAAGCTCGTCACGGTGAAAACCGAGCCGTCGCTGCGCCGTCCCGTCCGGCCCCAGTCGTCCTCGGCAACGGCAGCGAAGGAATCCGCCAGTTCCGTACCGGACTCCACCAGCTCGACGCTGACCTCGGCGGGGTCCTGGCCGGCGTAATCCTCATCGACGGCCGTCCGGTCCTGGTCCCAGTTGGCAAACTCCGGATCCTCGCGGTCCAGCATCAGGTGCAGCCGCTGGTCAAAAACGCTGAACACGTCCCGCACATGGCAGGCATACTCCAGCGGGGACCAGGTGGCATCGTCCGGCCGCTCGGCGGCGTCCGGGCGGCGGAGCACCGCCTGCCAGCGTGGCAGGAGTTCCGGAAGGCTGCTGGCCGCGGTGGCAGGCGTGGTGCTTGCGGCCTCGAATCCGCATTCCGGGCAGGGCCGCTGCAGTACCCAGGTCCAGTCCTTCACATCCGCGATAATCGCCATGTCAGTAGTGTAGGCGATCGCCCCAGCAGGGCCGGCTGCGACAGCAGCGGGACAGGCTGCGGGGGCGAGTGGGCCGGGCGGTTGGCTGGCACGGCTGCGGGCGTGGCTGGGTCGGGACCGGCTGGGTCGGGCCGGCTACGCGCGTGGCTGGGTCGGGACCGGCTGCGTGGGCGTGGCTCAGCCGGGGCGGGCTACAGGCTGGGGCCGATGGCCTCCACCGGCTGGCTGAGGACGATGCCCGAGCCGTCCCGGCGCCCGTGTTCGGTAGGCAGGGCGCGCGCCACGCCCGCGGCGGAGGCGGCCTTGGCAGGTCCGTGTCCGGCCCACGCCAGCAGCAGCACGTCCTCACCCTTCAGGAAGCGGTGGGCGCGCACACCGCTGGTGGCCCGGCCCTTGCTGGGATATTCGGAGAAGGCGCTGACCTTGGCGGACCCCGGATTGGTGCCGGGCAGCGCATCGGAGCTGCCGGCAATCGTCACCACGACGGCGGCCTCGTCCTCCGGGGCGACGACGCCGAAGCTCAGCACGCTGTCCCCAGGACCGAGCTTGATGCCGGCCATGCCGCCGGCGGTGCGGCCCTGCGGGCGCACGCTGGAGGCCGGGAAGCGCAGCAGCTGTGCCTGCTCCGTGACGAAGACGATCTCGTCGCCGTCGCCGGCAGGTGCAGCCGCAATGACGCGGTCCTTGTCCTTGAGGGTGATGATCTCCCAGTCGTCCCGGTTCAGCGGGTACTCCGGTGTGAGGCGCTTGACCACGCCCTGGGCGGTCCCCACCGCGACGACGGTGTTGAGCGGGGTAAAGGCCACCAGGGCCTCGCCCTTGGCCAGGGTAATGAATTCCTTCGCGGGAACGCCGCCGGACAGGTTCGGCAGTCCGGAGCTGGGCGGTAGCGCGGGCATGTCCACGACCTGCAGACGGACCATCCGGCCGGCCGAGGTCACCGCGGCAATCTCGGCGCGGGCGCTGGTTTTGACCACCGAAAGGAACGCATCATGCTTGGCCCGCGGTCCGTTGTCCGCCAGCGGCTCCTGATTGGAAGTGCGCGCAATCTGGCCTGAGGTACTCAGGATCACCCAGCACGGGTCATCGGCGATTTCCAGCGCCAGCGGCACGGCCTTACCCTTGCCCAGCGCCGCGCCCGGCGCACTCCCGGACCCGTTGCCGGCGGCCAGGGCCTTGGCTACGCCCGGGGCCACCGCCTCAGATTCGAGCAGCACGGTCCGGCGGGGGGTGGCGTATTTGGCGGCGATGTCACCGAGTTCGCCGGAGACCAGGGCCCGCAGCCGGCTCTCGGAGGCCAGGATGGCTTCCAGCTCGGCAATCTCGCGGCGCAGTTCCTCCTGCTCCTTTTCCAGCTCGATCCGGGAGTACTTGGTCAGCTGGCGCAGCCGCAGTTCCAGGATGTAGTTGGCCTGGATCTCGCTCAGGTCGTAGATGGCCATCAGCCGTTCGCGTGCGGCTGCCACCTCGTCGGAGGACCGGATGATCTGGATGACCTCATCGATGTCCACGATGGCAATCAGCAGGCCCTCGACTAGGTGCAGCCGGTCCTTCTTCTTGGCCAGCCGGAAGGCGGTGCGGCGGCGCACCACGGAAATCCGGTGCTCCACATAGACCCGCAGCAGGTCCAGCAGCCCAAGGGTCTGCGGCTGCCCGTCCACCAGCGTGACGTTGTTGATGCCGAAGGAGTCCTCCATCGGCGAGTAGCGGTACAGCTGGGCGATCACCGCGTTCGGATTGAAGCCGTTCTTGAGTTCGATCACCAGGCGCAGGCCGTGGTTGCGGTCGGTCAGGTCCACGATGTCGCTGATCCCGGCCAGCTTCTTGGAGGTGACCGCGTCCTTGATCTTTTCAATGACCTTTTCCGGACCCACCAGGTACGGCAGTTCGGTGACTACCAGTCCGGTGCGCCGGGCGGAGAGCTGCTCAATTTCCACCTTGGCGCGCGTCTTGAAGGAACCGCGGCCGGTGGCATAGGCGTCGCGGATGCCGTCCAGGCCGACGATCCGTCCGCCGGTGGGCAGGTCCGGACCGGGGATGAAGCCCATGATGTCTTCCAGCGTGGCGTCCGGATGCTCGATCAGATGCTGCGCGCCGGCAATCACCTCGCCCAGGTTGTGCGGGGCCATGTTCGTGGCCATGCCGACGGCGATGCCGGTGGTGCCGTTGACCAACAGGTTGGGGAAGGCCGCCGGCAGCACGTCCGGCTGGGTGAGCTGGTTGTCGTAGTTGGGGACGAAGTCGACGACGTCCTCGTCCAGGTTGTCCGTCAGCGCCAGCGCCGCCGCGGCCAGCCGGGCCTCGGTGTACCGCGGGGCCGCCGGACCGTCGTCGAGCGAGCCGAAGTTACCGTGACCGTCAATGAGCGGCAGCCGCAGCGAAAAGTCCTGCGCCATCCGCACCATCGCGTCGTAGATGGCGGCGTCACCGTGCGGGTGCAGCTTACCCATCACCTCGCCCACCACCCGGGCGCTCTTGACGTGGCCGCGGTCCGGGCGCAGGCCCATCTCGCTCATCATGTACAGGATCCGCCGCTGCACGGGCTTGAGGCCATCACGCGCATCCGGCAGGGCACGGGAGTAGATCACCGAATAGGCGTACTCCAGGAAGGAGCCCTCCATTTCACTGGAAACATCAATGTCAATGATCTTCTCGGTGAAATCCTCGGGTACTGCCGGTGCTTGGCGCTTGGCCATGGGAAAGCGGGTCCTTACTGCTGCGGGAGGGTGGAGCGGCGTCCGGTCGGGCGGCGACCCTGCCGGACGGAATCATATCGGTACAGTGAGTCTATGGCGGAACAGCTCCCGGAAAGTGCATATCCCCAACATTGGGAGGCCGATGTCGTGCTCCGGGACGGCGCCACTGCGCACCTACGGCCCATTTCCGCCAGCGACGCGGAGGCGGTGCAGACGTTCCACGTGGCCCAGTCGCAGAACTCCATCTACCTGCGGTTCTTCACCTTCAAGGCACGGCTGAGCGAGAAGGAACTGCGCCGTTTCACCGAGGTGGACTACCGGGACCGGGTGGCCCTGGTGATCACCGTTGCCGGTGAAATCATCGGCATCGGCCGCTACGACAGGCTTGACGATCCCACCGAGGCGGAGGTGGCGTTCAACATTGCCGACCGGCACCAGGGCCGCGGTCTGGGGTCGATCCTGCTGGAGCATCTGGCCGCGGCGGCCCGGGAGAACGGCATCCGCAAGTTCAGCGCGGAGGTGCTGCCGGAGAACCGCAAGATGCTGGATGTCTTCTCCGAAGCTGGCTATGAGGTGCACCGGCACTTCGACGACGGCGTCGTCAGCCTGGCGTTCGACATCGATCCTACGGAGAAGTCCCGGACGGTGATGGAATCCCGGGAACACCGCGCCGAAGCACGCAGCGTTGCCGGCCTGCTGGCGCCGAGGTCCATCGCGGTGATCGGGGCCAGCCGGCGCTGGGGGACAGTGGGCTACCAACTGCTGGAACACATTGTGGAGGGGCATTTCAGCGGCCAGGTCTACGCGGTCAACCCTGAGGCCATGGAGCTCTCCGGCCTGCTCTCGCACGCCCGGATCGCGGAGGTCCCGGGAACGGTGGACCTGGCCATCATCGCCGTGCCCTACACCGATGTGGCCGAGGTGGTGGCCGAGTGTGCGGCCGCGGGGGTGAAGGGGGTGCTGGTCGCCACCGCAGGTTTTGCCGACGACGGCGTCCGCGGCCTGGAGTTGCAGCGGGACCTGGTGCGGCGGGCCCGGGCCAATGGCATGCGGTTGATCGGGCCGGCTTCGCTGGGGCTGGCGAATACGCGGCCAGAGGTGTCGCTGAACGCG
The DNA here is from genome assembly GCA_035475875.1 of Micrococcaceae bacterium. GTDB lineage: Bacteria > Actinomycetota > Actinomycetes > Actinomycetales > Micrococcaceae > Arthrobacter_M. The sequence goes on along the minus strand of DATIMB010000170.1, from coordinate 3,461 downwards.
TCGATGGCGCCGGTGATGCCGCGCCCCGGCGGGCTGGGCCTGTTCAGCCAATCGGCGGCGATCGGTGTGTCCCTGTACGCGGCCACCAGCCGGCGCCGGGTGGGCATCTCCAGCATGCTCTCCTCCGGCAACCGGGCGGATGTCTCCGGCAACGACCTGATGCAGTTCTGGGAGGACGATCCGGAGACCAGGGCCTGCGCCCTGTACCTGGAATCGATTGGCAATCCGCGCAAATTCTCGCGGATCTCCCGCCGGCTGGCGCGCAGCAAGCCGGTGATCGTGGCCAAATCCGATGTGATGGGCCTGCGCCTGCCGCCCGGCCATGCCGTGCGGACGACGCAGGCACCGGCCGGGGCGCTGGATGCAATGCTGCGCCAGGCCGGGGTCATCCGGGTGGAGACGGTCGAGGAACTGGTGGATGTGGCCCAGGTGGTCACCACCCAGCCGCTGCCGGCGGGCCCGTCCCTGGCCGTGTTCAGCAACTCGCTGGCGCTGGGCAAGGTGGTGGCGGACTCGGCTGACACCCATGGGCTCAAGGTCGGTGTGCTCGCAGCGGACCTGGACCTGGGCGGCGGGCAGTCGGTGGCGTTGCCGGTCCTGCGCCGGCGGCTGCTGGAGGCCCTGCACCGGGACACGGTGCATGCCGCGGTGGTGACCCTGCTGCCCTCGCCGGGACTGACCGTGGAGGCCATTGCCGGGGTGCTGCACGAATGCTCGGTGGCAGCCGGGAAACCCGTGGTGGCCGTTTTTACCGGGATCCTTGACCCGGCGATCCAGGTGGAAAGCGTGCTGGAACCAGGGCTCCCATCCTTCTCCAACCCGGGCGCGGCGGTAGGTGCGCTGGCCGCCGTCGTCCGCCATGCCCAGTGGCTGGCGCGCGAGCAGGTCGCCTTCCGCCAGCCTGCGGGCATTGACCCGGACGCCGTCGCGGAGAAGCTGGACCGGCTGCTGGAGGAGGTGCACGGCGACGCGCTGGTCAGTCTGGATCCGGCCACGGCGGCGGACCTGCTGGGCCATTACGGCATCAGTGTGCTGGAATCGGTGCCCTTCATCACCGCCGAGCAGGCCCAGGCGGCGGCCGAACGGCTGGGCTGGCCGGTGGCGCTGAAGACCATGGATGCCACGCTGCGGCACCGGCTGGATCTGGGCGGCGTCCGGCTGAACATCGAGGACGCCGCTTCCTTGCACCGCAATATCGTCCAGATGCAGAAACTGCTGGAACCGTACGGTACCTTCGGCATGGAGGTCCAGGCCATGGCGCCGGTGGGGCAGTCCTGCACGCTGCGGGCGATCGAGGATCCGCTGCTGGGCCCGGTGGTCTCCTTTGGCCTGGCCGGGGACGCGGTGAACCTGCTGGATGACTGGGCGCACCGGGTCCCGCCGCTGACCGGCGCCGATGTATCCGAGCTGGTGCGCGCCCCGCGGGCCGCGCGCAAGCTGTTCGGCTACCAGGGCCTTCCGCCGGTGGACGTGGCGGCCCTGGAGGACCTGCTCTCCCGGCTGGCCGTGCTCAAGGACGAGCATCCGGAGATTGCGCTGGTGGAATTCAACCCCGTGCTGGTCGGTCCGGCCGGGCTGACCATCCTGGCCGCCGACGTACGGATCGCCAACCCGGCACAGCGCACCGACAGCGCCCGCCGCGCGATGATTTCCTGACGCGGATTTCCCCAGTCCCCGGCGCACGGTTCGCGCCCCGCCTGCGGATCTGTGAAAATGGCAGGATGAACACGTTCGGAACATCGGCGCGCTCCAACGCCCGGGGAAACGGCCTGGAAGACGCCCTGCAGCGCGCCGGTTTCTACCCTCTGCTGGTCACCGACGTGGTCCAGGACGCCCTGGACGGGCGGGAGAGCCTGTCCCATCTGGTGCACCTGGAGACCCACTTCGACCGCACCGAGATCCACCGCCACATCACCGTTCTGGTGCTGACCGAGGACATGCTGGTGATCAGCCACGTCGATGACGAGCAGCTGGACGAGGCGGGGGAGCAGATGGTGGCACAGGTATCCACCGAAACCGTTCCCGTCAGCCAGATTGCCTCCGTGGTGCTCAGCTATGTGTACGCGCAGCCGCAGAACTACAAACCCTCGGATCCGGTGCGCGAGGTGACCCTGTCCATCGCCTGGTCCGGTGGACAGCGGCTGGATATTGCTCCGGCCAGCTGCGGGGATCCGCAGTGCGAGGCGGACCACGGCTACACCGGAACCATTGCCCGCGAGGACATCGGGCTGCGGATCAGCGCTGAGGCGGACGGGCTGCAGGCAGTGCAGGACGCTAAGGACTTTGCCCGCGCGCTGCGCGCGGCCAATACCAGTGCCAGCGCCTCCCGCGCAGTCAACACCGCCGGCGGCCCGGCGGGGACGGAACAGCTTGGCGGGCAGCGCGGAAAATTGCCCACCCTTGGCCCGCGGCTCAACCGCAGCCACCACGACCGCTGAGCGGACGCGCGGCACCCGATGACCAGCCCTGTCCAGCCAGTCCAACCTGTCCAGCCAGTGCTGCCCGAAGCACCCGGGTACGGCCGCGACAGCATCGCCGACGTGCTCACCAGCAGCGCCGCAGCCCTGGGCGCCGCCGGCTTCAGTAACGTCCTGAACATTGCCAGTGCCAAGCGGATCTGCGTTGTCCTGGCGGATGGACTGGGCAAGGCCATGCTCAAGCAGCGTGCCGCGCACGCGCCGTTCCTGCGCCAGGTGATGAACGCCGCGGCGAACGGCGGCCCGGACCATGCGCACCAGCAGACCCTCACCGCAGCGTTCCCTTCCACGACCGTCACCTCGCTCACCAGCCTGGGAACCGGCGTCGTCCCGGGCCAGCACGGCATGGTGGGCTACGACGTGCTGGACCCGGGCCAGGACAAGGTGGTGAACCTGCTGGGCAATTGGGACCCGGGTGTGGACCCGGAGACCTGGCAGCCCTTTCCCACCGTCTTCGAGCGGCTGCAGGGGACCGTTCCGACGGCCACCATCAGCCTGCCCAAGTTTGCCGCCTCACCGATGACCCGGGCGGCGCTGCGCGGGGGCACCTTTGTGGGGGCCAGCACCGCCCACGCGCGCACCGAGGCGGCGGCGGAGCTGATGGCCGCCAATGACCAGATGCTGCTGTATTTCTACTGGAGCGAGCTGGACAAAGCAGGACACGGCCACGGCAGCACCTCAGAGCGGTGGGAGCACCAGCTGGAGGAACTCGACGCCGCGATGAAACGCCTTGCCACCCAGCTTCCCGCGGACACCGTCATCCTGCTGACCGCCGACCACGGCATGGTCGATGTCGCTGAACGATGGCGGATCGACTATTCCGCCGAGCCCGAGCTGACCGCGGGCGTGCGGCATACCGCCGGCGAGCCGAGGATGGTGCATCTGTACCTGGAGCCGGACGCCGACGTGGCACAACGCGAACGGCTGGTGGACTCCTGGCTTCGCCGTTACGGCAACAAGGCCTGGGTGCTCACCCGTGAGCAG
>DATIMB010000169.1:0-2993 GCA_035475875.1 Micrococcaceae bacterium | reverse complement strand
GCGCGGGTGGAGCTGGTTGCGCAGACGGGGTCGACTAATGCGGACCTGGTGACGGCCGCGGCCTCGGGCCAGTGGCCGGATCTGGCCGTGCTGGTCGCGGAAAACCAGCTGGCCGGACGGGGTCGGCTGGACCGGCAGTGGAGCACCGCCACCGGCAGCTCGGCGATTGCCAGTGTGCTGCTGTGGCCCGAAGGTGACGACCGGCTCCCGCCGCTGCCGCAGGAGTCGTATTCATGGATCACCTTGCTGGCCGCCGTGGCGCTCTGCGAGGCTTTGGCGGTAACCGCCGGACTCAACGCCGACCTGAAGTGGCCCAATGATGTTCTGGTGGACGGACGCAAAATAGCGGGCATCCTGGCCCAGCTGATACCGGCCCCTGCCCCCACCGCAGCCGCAGGCACCGCCAGCACCGCCGGCCCGGCCGTCGTCGTCGGAACCGGCATTAACGTGGGCCAGAGCCAGGATGAGCTGCCGGTCCCCACCGCTACCTCGCTGGCCCTGGAGGACGCCGCCACGCTGGACCGGAACGCGCTGCTGCCGGACTACCTGAACCGTTTTGCCCGGCTCTACCGCGGTTTCCGGACAGTCGGGGGAGACCCGGGACAGCCGCTGGAGGGGGACAGCTCGCTGCTGGAATTGGTCTCCGCCAGGATGGTCACGCTGGGCAGCGAGGTCCGGGCGGAATTGCCCGGTGGCCTCACCCTGCAGGGCAAGGCCGTGGGGCTGGACCGGCACGGGTCGCTGCTGGTGGCCGATTCCGCCGGCATCACGCACGCGGTGAGCGCCGGCGACGTGGTGCATCTCCGCCGCCACGAGGCGCAGGGTCCCGGGGCGTATGCGTAGCTGGCTCGCCCCCGGGGAACAGGTAATTGTCAGCAGCCGGCCGCAGGCCAGGTCCCTCGCCCTGCCGGCGGTGGTGTTTATCCTGGTCCCGGCGCTGGCGAGCTTCGCGCTGGCCTGGCTGGACCGCGGCGCACTGGCCAAACTGACCCCGCAGATCGCCGGATGGAAGCCGCAGCTGGTGATGGCCGTCGCCGTGCTGGCCATCGCTGCCGAGGTGCTCTATCCGCTGCGCCGCTACCTGCGCTGGGCGGCCACGCGTTACATCCTGACCAGCCGGCGGATCATCGTCCGGCGGGGCTGGCTGCACCGGTCCCGGCAGGACTTTCCGCTGGCCACGGTGCGTAATCTGGGCAGCAGGCAGTCGCCCCTGCAACGGATGCTGCGCTCGGGGAATATAGCCTTGGATATGGGACACGGCGAAACCTCGTCGATGCCGGACGTGCCGGAGGTGGCGCGTTTCCGCGATTTTGCCCTGGCCGCCATCAGCGAGTTGCCGCATGTGGCGCTCGCGGACCCGGCGGATGACTGGCACTACGCTGGGGATTTGGACCAGAACGGATGGGAGGAGCTTGGCCATGGACGACGTTAGCAGCGACCTGCAGGCTCCCGACGACGTGCGCCAGGACGGTGTGGACGACGACGGCGTCCGTTACCGGAGTTCCGATGGCGCCGTCCGCAGCGACCTGCAGCCACCTGCGGACCCCCGCAGCGCGGCGAAGGCGCTGGAAATGGAGCTGCTGGGCGGCGAGCGCAAGCTGCGCCGCCGCGAGGTGGCCGCCGGTGCCGGGGTCTCCCTGCTCTCCGCCCGTAAACTGTGGCGCGCCATGGGCTTCCCCAATCTGGGCGACGACGATGTGGCCTTTACCCCGAAGGACCAGGACGCACTGACCACCGTGATCGATATGGTGCGCCAGGGCCAGCTGACCGAGGACGCAGCCATTTCCGTCACCCGGGCCATCGGCCAGATGACGGATCGGATGGTGGTCTGGCAGGTCGAGGCCCTGGTGGAGGACATGGTGGCCGAGCGCGGCGTCTCGGACGCACAGGCACGCCGTGCGCTGGTGGCGGAACTGCCTGAGCTGATTGAACCGCTGGAGAAGATGCTGGTCTATTCCTGGCGGCGCCAGCTCAATGCCGGCGTCCAGCGGTTGGCCGTGCGTGCGCAGGCAGGACTCGAGGCCAGCGAGGAAGGCCGCGGCGGCGACGAGGACGACGCGCCCCTGCCGCTGGCCCGCGCGGTGGGCTTCGCCGACCTAGTCAGCTACACCTCCTTGTCGCGCCGGATGAACGAAAAGACGCTTGCCCAGCTGGTCCAGCGGTTCGAGAACAAATGCGCTGAAATTATCTCGGTGGGCGGAGGCCGGCTGGTGAAAACGGTCGGTGACGAGGTGCTTTTCAACTGTGAGACACCGGTTGCCGGGGCGGAGATCTCGCTGGCACTGGCTGAGGCGATGGCGCAGGACGAGCTGCTGCCCGATGCCCGCGTCTCCATGGTCTGGGGCCGCGTGCTCTCCAGGCTGGGGGACATCTACGGTCCTACAGTGAACCTGGCGGCGCGGCTGACTGCGCTCGCGGAGCCGGGGACTGTGCTGATTGAAGCCACCACCGCTGCTGCGCTGAATTCGGACGAGCGCTTTGTGCTGATCCCGCAGAAGGTCCAGCAGGTGCGCGGCTTCGGGGACATCCACCCGGTGGTGCTGGCCCGCGGCCGCGGCGAGGGCATCGTCGTCGACTAGGTTTGACGTCCAGCGGGACGTCCGGACCGTCCACCGCCCGATGGCATGCGCCGCCCGCGTTAGTATGCTGGAACCACCGGCCACCCGTTGCCGGGAGGGGAGCGACGGCTCCCGTTGTACTTGCCGCAGCACCGACCGAGGAGGGGAATGGACCCCGAGCCAAGCGAAGCCGGAATTGTACTGTCCTGGGGATGCCTGACCGACCGGGGGCTGCGGCGCGAACGCAACGAGGATTCCTTTCTCGCGGCAGACCCGCTGTTTGCCGTCGCCGATGGGATGGGTGGCCACGAAGCGGGTGAAACGGCCAGCGGCATTTGCGTGCGCACGCTCGCCAAGGTGGACCTGCAGCCGGACGCCGGCCGCGCCGCCGCCGCCTCCGACCTGCAGGAGGCGCTGGAGCAGGCGGACGGGCTG
>DATIMB010000168.1:0-1713 GCA_035475875.1 Micrococcaceae bacterium | reverse complement strand
ACGACGTCGTACTCGGGCAGGATGGCCAGACCCTCGAACGCGCTGATCGCCAGCATCGCGTGGTTGGTGACGATGATGTCCGCCTCCGCCCCGCGCTGCTTCGCCAGTTCGCTGAAGCATTCCTCCGCGACCGGGCATTTCTGCGCGCCCAGGCATTCCATCGACGTTACCGAGACCTGTCGCCAGGCCCGGTCGCTGACACCGGGGGTCAGTTCGTCCCGGTCGCCGGTCTCGGTCTCCTCCGCCCACTCGCGCAGCCGGACCACTTCGCGTCCCAGCGCGCTGCTGGGCCCCTGGGCCGTCCCGGGCAGGTGGACCACGCTGGTGTCCTCACCCAGCGAAAACAGCTGCCCCTCGGAGGGTTCCTCAGAGGGGAAGCCGCCGCCCACCTTGTGCCGGCAGACGTAGTTGCTTCGGCCCTTGACCAAGGCCACCTTGACCGGGCGTTCCAGCAGCGGGTTGATGGCATCCAGCAGCCGGGGCAGGTCGCGGCTGACGATCTGGGCCTGCAGGGCCAGCGTGGCGGTGGAAACGAGGGAGGGTTTGTCGCTGTCCAGGGCGTGCGCGATCAGCGGGATCAGGTACGCGAGCGATTTCCCCGTCCCGGTGCCGGCCTGGACCAGCAGGTGGTCGCCGGTTTCAATGGCTTTAACCACCTGCCGGACCATTTCGTGCTGCCCGTCGCGGCGGGCGCCACCCATCGCCTGCACAGCCGTATCCAGCAGCTGCAGCGCAAACGCCTCCCCGGCGTCCGCCGCCACTTCCCCCGCAACCATCTCAGCCATGGAGAACGAACGGCTCCAGCTCGGCGGCCAGGCCGCCGCGGACCATCACCGTCGCGTGGGTGCCGGTTTCAACGTGCTCCAGTTCCACGATTTCCGCATCCGTTTCGTGCAGTTTGCTGATCAGGTCCCCCCGGTCGTACGGCACCAACAGCTCCAGCTTCACATCCGGCCGCGGAATCGCTTCGCTGATGGCCTCCAGCAGTTCAGCGATGCCCTGCCCGGTGCGGGCGGAGACGACGACGTTGCGCGGCTCACGCTGGCGCAGCCGCTCCACCACGAACGGGTCCGCGGCATCGGCCTTGTTCAGCACGATGATTTCCGGCACCTTGCGCGCGTCGACCTCGCTGAAGACTCGGCGAACGGCGGCAATCTGACCCTCCGGGTCAGGATGGGAGACGTCCACCACGTGCAGGATCAGGTCTGAGTCCGCCACCTCTTCCAGGGTGGAACGGAAGGCCTCGACCAGCTGGGTGGGCAGCGAGCGGACAAACCCGACCGTGTCCACCAGGGTGTAGCCGATCCCGTCCCCGGTCTCCGCCTTGCGCACGGTGGGATCCAGCGTTGCAAACAGCGCGTTCTCCACCAGCACACCGGCATTGGTCAGCCGGTTCAGCAGCGAGGACTTCCCGGCGTTGGTGTAGCCGGCAATAGCCACGGAGGGTACGGCATTACGACGGCGGTTGGCGCGTTTGGTCTCGCGGGCCGGCTTCATCGCGGCGATTTCCCGGCGCAGCTTGGCCATCCGCGTCCGGATCCGTCGCCGGTCCAGCTCGATCTTGGTTTCACCGGGACCACGCGAGCCGATGCCGCCGCCGGCGGCGCCGATCCGGCCACCGGCCTGCCGGGACATCGATTCGCCCCAGCCACGCAGCCGTGGCAGCAGGTATTCCATCTGGGCCAGCTCCACCTGGGCACGGCCCTCGCGCGA
>DATIMB010000167.1:0-2266 GCA_035475875.1 Micrococcaceae bacterium | reverse complement strand
AGTGGCTCTTTTTCCTGGCATCGGACATGGGACCGGGCCGGCGCGACTTTGTCGGCAGCAACACCGGGGTCTACGCCGCCCCGCTGTCCGACCTGTCACGGGTCCAACGGCTCACCGACAGCAAAACACTGGACTTCTCCGAGAATGGTGACCGGCTGGTGACCTACGGCCCGGATGCCGTGCTGGCGCTTGAGCGCAGCCGCGGCAGCCAGCGGCTACTCAAGGTGAGTGCAGGCGGGCCGGTGAGTATCCTCTCGGAGGGTCCCCGGCTGGTGACCGGCGCGGCAGCTGCCGGGGACGCCGTCGTCGTCAGCTTCACGGATCCGCGCACCGCAGGGGAGGTGGCCGTGCTCGATGACGGCAGGCTGCGGCCGCTGACGGATTTCTCAGCTGCCCTGCGCGCCACCGCCCGCGTGACCGAGCCGCGGGAGGCCACGTTCGAGGCTCCGGACGGCTACCCCGTGCACGGGTGGCTGCTCCTGCCGGAGGGCAATGGCCCGCATCCGGTGCTGCTGAACATCCATGGAGGTCCGTTCGCCCAGTACGGCTGGGGCCTGTTTGACGAGGCGCAGGTCTATGCCGAAGCAGGATATGCGGTGTTGATGTGCAATCCCCGCGGAGCCGCGGGATATGGCTTCGAGCACGGACGGGCCATCAAGGAGGCCATGGGTACCGTGGACCTGGCCGATGTGCTGGCCTTCCTGGACGGCGCCCTGGCCAGCCATCCGGAACTCGACCAGGAGCGGCTGGGCATAATGGGAGGATCCTACGGAGGCTACCTCACCGCCTGGACCATCTCCCAGGACCACCGGTTCACCGCCGCCATCGTGGAGCGCGGCTACCTTGACCCCGCATCGTTCGTCGGTTCATCGGACATCGGCTGGTTCTTCTCAGCGGAATACACCGGAACCGAACCCGACGCGGTTCAGGCACAGAGTCCGATGGCGCAGGTGCAGCAGGTGCGTACGCCCACCATGGTCATCCACTCGGAGGAGGACCTCCGCTGCCCCCTGGAACAGGCGCAGCGCTACTACACGGCGCTGAAGCAGCAAGACGTGGACACGCAGCTGCTGGTTTTCCCGGGGGAGAACCATGAGCTTTCGCGCTCTGGCACCCCGCACCACCGCAAGCAGCGGTTCGAGCATATCCTGGCCTGGTGGGCCCGGTACCTGCCGACGTCGGTCAATCCCGCTCCGGAGCAGCAGCAGGCGGAGTGAGTGGGGGACTGCCAGCGGAATAGGGCGGCGGCTGGCCTCAATGGGGGCCATGCCGTCCCCGGCCAGCTCCGCGGTTCCGCGGCCACTGGTCCGCTCAGCTCCGCGGCTCCGGGGCGCTGGATTTGACGGCGAAGCCCATGTAGGAGACAGAGGTAAACTTCACCTGGCCAAAGTCCAGCCGGCGGCTCAACTCGCCATAGCTGATCCGACCCCGGCGCGCTGCCAGTAGGTTCCTGAGCATCGCCGCGGGCCTGCCCCTTGGTGCCAGTCCGGTGATGTCCGCCAGCGCCAGGGAGTTGGAACGCAGTACGGCTGCGAGTTCGGCCGGCCGGACGAACCTGGCCCATTCGTGCAGCGGGGTGTCGGCCAGCCGGGTTGGCGGCCATTCCTGCAGCAGCCAAATGGCCACTATTCTGCTCACGGCCGTCCTGTTGATCGTGTCAAAGAAATAAAGGCCGCCGGGCTTGAGGACGCGGGCCGTTTCCGCGATCACGGCCGGCAGATCCGCAACGTGCTCCAGCACATCGCAGCAGTACACGAGGTCGAAGCCTGCATCCGGAAAGGGCAACTGCTCGCCTGCGCCGGCAAAGTAGCGGATGTCCAGACCTTCGGCAGCCGCATGCCGACGTGCCGCAGCCAGGGCAACCTCGGAGGGGTCGAGTCCGGTGACCTGCCACCCCATGCGGGCAAATTCTTCGGACAGGAAACCGCAGCCGCAGCCCAGGTCCAGTTCCGTCATTCCGCGGGTATTTGGTCGGAGGGAGTCTGACCTTGCCGGGTGCATTCCGGTGCAGGCTGATCCTGCTGGGTGGATCCCGGGCGAGTCTCGCTCGGCTGAATCCGTCCCGGCCGGGTTCATCTCCGCTGTCGCCGTTGGCCAGTGCTCGGCCAGAATGGTTCGGAAGTATGCCATCCGCCCTGCGGTGCAGCTTCCGTGCAGCACATTCAGCGGATTACCTTCCTCCCACCACGAGTCACCGAGGCGGTTGTAGATATCGTTGTCAATGGCCATGGGGGCCGCCCGGCTGGCCGGTCCGGAAACCCAGGCC
>DATIMB010000166.1:0-3206 GCA_035475875.1 Micrococcaceae bacterium | reverse complement strand
CCGGCATATCGTCACCGCCTGGAACCCGGCCGAGGTGGACAAGATGGCGCTTCCGCCGTGCCACGCGCTGTTCCAGTTCTACGTGGCCCCGGGTTCCGACGGAGCACCGGGCAGGCTCAGCTGCCAGCTGTACCAGCGGTCGGCGGACATGTTCCTGGGCGTCCCATTCAACATTGCCTCCTACGCGCTGCTGACCCTGATGGTGGCCCAGCAGGTGGGACTGGAACCGGGTGAGTTCATCTGGACCGGCGGCGACGTGCATATCTACGACGACCATCTGGAGCAGGTCCGCGAGCAGCTGACACGCGATCCCTATCCCTATCCCCAGCTGCGCCTGGTCCGGCGCCCGGAGTCCATTTTCGACTACCGGCTGGAGGACTTCGAACTGGCCAACTACCGGCACCATCCGGCGATTAAGGGCAGGGTGGCGGTATGAGCAGCGATCCGCGGGGCTCCGGGCAGCGCGAGCCCTCCGCAGCAGCTGAGCCCACGGCGCCGACCGAGCCGACTACGCAGTCCGAACCTACGCTGTACCGCTTCACCGAGCCGATTGTCGGGATGATCTGGGCCCAGACCCAACAGGGGGTGATCGGCAAGGACGGCGGGATGCCCTGGCACGCCCCGGCCGACATGGCCCATTTCAAACGGGTAACCAGCGGACATCCGGTCATCATGGGCCGGCGGACCTGGGAATCCTTTCCCGCAAAGTACCGTCCGCTGCCGGACCGTACGAATATCGTCATCACCAGGCGGCAGGGCTGGGCCGGCACACCCGAGGCGCTGGGCGCCGTCGTCGTCCATTCCCTTGAAGACGCCCTGGTGGAGGCCCAGTTCAGCCCCGGTGCCAATGAAGTCTGGATCCTGGGCGGAGGCAAGGTATTCGCTGAGGCGGTGGAACATGCGAACGTCGCCGCCGTCACCGTGATCGACTCGGCAACCGACGGCGACACCTTTGCCCCGGAGCTGGGACCGGACTGGAATTTCCGCGGCGGGAGCCCGCTCGAGGGCTGGCACAAGGACACCAACGGGACGCAATACCGCTTCACGCTGTGGGCCAAGGGGCCCTCGGAATTCGAGGTTGAGCAGGGCTGACACCGCTGTGGGAGCCCTTGACAACCGCCGAAACAGGCTGGAAAAGTCGCTAATGGAGTGACACGGCCCTCCGGTAGACGGCGTTGAGCAAACAGCGGCGTGTGGACTGCAACCGGGCGGGGCCGCATCCGTCGGAAGGCGGCGTGCAATGTCCGCAACAGCGGCAACCAACCAGCCCAAGGAAGCCTGGACTTCCACCCAACGAAACACATTGTTCGCCGGTGCCGGCAGCTGGACGCTCGATGCGTTCGACTACTTTGTGCTGGTCTTTGTGCTGACGAACATGGCCAAGGAATTCGGGATCAGCATTGTCACCGCCACTCTTGCCATCACCTTCACGCTGATCATGCGGCCGGTCGGCGCCCTGATTTTCGGACCACTGGCAGAACGGTTCGGGCGCAAGCCCATCCTGGTGGTCAACATCGTCATCTTCGCGCTCATCGAACTGGCCTCGGCGCTGGCCCCGGACTTCACCAGCTTCTTCATCCTGCGCATCATCTACGGCATTGCCATGGGCGGTATCTGGGGCGTCGCCTCCGCGCTCACCATGGAAACCGTGCCCCGGCATTCCCGCGGCTTTGTCTCCGGGCTGTTCCAGGCCGGCTATCCGCTGGGCTACCTGATAGCCTCCGTGATCTACGGACTGCTGATCAACACTGTGGGGTGGCGCGGGATGTTCGCGATCGGCACGGTTCCGATCCTGCTGGCGGTGTACATCTTCTTCAGGGTGGAGGAATCACCGGTTTGGCGTGCCAGCCATGCGCGGAGTGCCGGCCGGAGCGCGGGCGGGGCGAACGGCCTGAGCGCCGAGGGCGGCCGGGCAAACGGCCTGAGCGCCGAGGGCGGCCGGGCAAACGGCCTGAGCGCCAAGGGCGGCCGGGCAAACGGCCTGAGCGCCGAGGATGGCCGGGCAGACGGCGGCCGGACGGACGGCAAGCCGCGGGGCGCCTTCTGGCCAGCGGTCGCAGCGAACTGGCCCATCCTGATTTTCGCCATCATCCTGATGGCGGCATTCAACTTCTTCAGCCACGGCACCCAGGACCTCTACCCCACCTTCCTGAAGGTCCAGCACGGCTTCGGAACCGAGACCGTGAGCATCATCGCCATCTCCTACAACATCGCGGCGATCTTCGGCGGACTGCTCGCCGGCACACTCTCCGAGCGCTTCGGACGCAAACGCATCATCATCATCTTCGCTGCGCTGGCCCTGCCCTGCATCCCGCTTTGGGCGTTCGCGAGCGGTTCCCTGCTGCTCGGCGTGGGCGCCTTCCTGATCCAGTTCATGGTCCAAGGAGCTTGGGGCGTCATCCCCGCCTACCTCAACGAACTGGTCCCGGAGGGGACACGCGCGGTGCTGCCCGGCTTCGTCTACCAGGTCGGCAACGTTATCGCCTCGGGCAACGCCACCATCCAGGCCCTGATCGCGGCCTCCACCGGCGGCAATTACGGCCTGGCGATGGCCATAGTGGCCGGTGCGGTCGCGATCATCATCGTGATCCTGATGTCCTTCAGCAAAGAAACCCGGGGCCGGCAGTTTACGACGTCGACGCCTGCGTCCGCCCGACCTGCAACCTGAGGCGGCGGCCACCGGTTAGGCGGGACGCGATTACGACCTTGGCGCTTGGGGAAACCGCATGGAAGGCGCACGGGCAACGGCGTAACCGGGTCAGTCGGTAGGTCCTTCCGTTGGTCCTTCCGGCCAACCGATGGCGTAACCGGGTTCGTCCGTTGGTCCTTCGGTTGGTCCTTGCGGCCAAGCCGATGGCGTAACCGGGTTCGGAACTGGCTGAACGCTCGCCTAAACTTAACTCATGACCCAAACAGTAGGCATGATCGGCTGGCGCGGCATGGTCGGGTCCGTCCTGATGCAACGCATGCAGGACGAGGGCGACTTCGCGCGCATCAACCCGGTCTTTTTCTCGACCTCCAACGCCGGCGGCCCGTCCCCGACTTTTGACGGCACCCATGGTGACGCCGGGAAACTGCAGGACGCCTACGACGTCGAGACACTGGCAAAGCTGCCTATCATTGTGACCGCCCAGGGCGGGGACTACACCAGCGCCGTCTATCCCAAATTGCGCGACGCAGGTTGGGATGGGCTCTGGATCGATGCA
>DATIMB010000165.1:0-2561 GCA_035475875.1 Micrococcaceae bacterium | reverse complement strand
CAGCGGTCCGCGTCGCCGTCGAAGGCCAGGCCGATATCCGCGCCGTGCTCCACGACGGCGGCCTTGAGGTCGCGCAGGTTTTCCGGCTCCAGCGGGTTGGCGGGGTGGTTCGGGAAGGACCCGTCCAGCTCAAAGTACAGCGGCACAATCTCCAGCGGCAGCGCCGGCAGCAGCTGGTCGCCCAGCACCGCCGGGGTGGTCATGCCCGCCATGCCGTTGCCGGCGTCGACGACCACCTTCAGCGGCCGCGATCCGCTCAGGTCCACCAGCTTGCGCAGGTATTCCGCGTAGTCCTTCAGCACGTCCTGGACGCCGGTGCTGCCGGGGGTCGCGGCCGCCGGGATACCCCCGGCGAGGTACTGCTCGGCGCGCTCCCGGATTTCCGCCAGCCCGGTCTCGGAGGAGACGGGGACCGCGCCGGCCTTGGCCATTTTGATGCCGTTGTACTGCGACGGGTTGTGGCTGGCGGTGAACACGGCGCCGGCGGCGTTCAGCGAGCCGCAGGCAAAATAGAGCTCGTCGGTGGAGATCAAGTCCAGCAGTTTCACGTTGGCACCGCGGGTGGCAGCGCCGCGGGCAAAGGCCTGGCTGAATTCGGGGGAGGAGGGGCGCATGTCCCCGCCCACCAGGACGGTCTTTCCCGCCAGCTCCATGACGTCCACGAAGGCGGCGCCGACGGCCTCGACGATCTCTGCCGTGATGGTTTCGCCCACCAGCCCCCGGACGTCGTAGGCCTTAAAGGATGCGGAAAGGTCTGTGGTGGTTCTGTCTGCGCTAGTCACACCCCCATCGTAACGGGCGGTTATCCACATGGGACAGCATCCCGCGGCAGCGTTCAGGCCGGGCTGGAATACTGGACGGATGAGCCAGCAGACTGATACCTCCCATCCGGACAATAAGCCAGCGGCCGGAGTGGAGGGGCAGTCCACCCGCGAGCAGGCGCTGGGGGTGCTGCGCCGGCTGGTGGGCGCCCCGGACGCAGCGTTCCATGAGGGCCAGTTTGAGGCGATCGAGGCACTGGTCGACGGCGGTCGGCGGGCTTTGGTGGTCCAGCGCACCGGTTGGGGGAAGTCGGCGGTGTACTTTGTCTCCTCGCTGCTGCTGCGCGCCCGCGGGGCGGGGCCGACGCTGATTGTTTCACCACTGCTGGCGCTGATGCGGGACCAGGTTGCCTCCGCCGAGCGTGCCGGGGTGCGGGCCATGGCCATCAACTCGGCCAACGCCACCGAGTGGGACACGGTGCGGGAAGCTCTCGCGGCGGATGAGGTGGACGTGCTGCTGGTCTCCCCGGAACGGCTGACCAATCCGTCCTTTCGGGAAAACCAGCTGCCGGAGCTGATCCGCCGGACCGGGCTGCTGGTGATCGACGAGGCGCACTGCATCTCCGACTGGGGCCATGATTTCCGGCCGGATTACCGCCGGATTGCGGACCTGATAGCGCAGTTGCCGCCGTCCGTCCCCGTGCTGGCGACGACGGCGACAGCCAACTCCCGGGTGGTGGCGGACATCGAGGAACAGCTGGGCGCCGGCGTGTTCACCATCCGCGGGGCCCTGACGCGCAAGTCCCTGCGGCTGGGCGTGCTGCGGCTGCCGGATCCGCGGGACCGGCTGGGCTGGCTGCTGACGCACCTGGCCGATCTCCCGGGAAGCGGCATCATCTACACGCTCACCGTCTCCGCGGCGGAGGACACCGCACGGCTGCTGGCCGGGGCCGGGCACAAGGTGCTCGCCTATACCGGCCGCACGGATCCGGCAGACCGGGAAACCGCCGAGCAGCTGCTCAAGGACAACCAGGTTAAGGCGCTCGTGGCCACCAGCGCGCTGGGCATGGGCTTCGACAAGCCGGACCTGGGCTTCGTGATCCACCTGGGCGCGCCGTCCTCTCCGGTGGCGTACTACCAGCAGGTGGGCCGCGCCGGGCGCGGTTCGGCCAACGCGGACGTGCTGCTGCTGCCCGGAACCGAGGACAAGGACATCTGGGCTTATTTTGCCACCGCATCGATGCCGTCCGAACAGAAGGCAGCAGCCGTGCTGACGGCGCTGGCGGAGGCCAGCGGGGCGGTGTCCACGGTGGCACTGGAGGCCCGGGTGGACCTGCGGCGGACCCCGCTGGAACTGTTGCTGAAGGTGCTGGCGGTCGACGGCGCGGTGGAACGGGTGGGCGGCGGCTGGCGTGCCACCGGCCGGCCCTGGGAGTACGACCGGGAGCGCTACCAGCGGATTGCCGCCGCCCGGGTCAACGAGCAGGATTCGATGGTGGTCTACGAGCAGACCTCGGGCTGCCGGATGGAATATCTGACGTCCTCGCTGGACGATGAGACCGCTGAGCCCTGCGGACGCT
Organism: Micrococcaceae bacterium; assembly: GCA_035475875.1. Taxonomy (GTDB): domain Bacteria; phylum Actinomycetota; class Actinomycetes; order Actinomycetales; family Micrococcaceae; genus Arthrobacter_M. The sequence goes on along the minus strand of DATIMB010000165.1, from coordinate 220 downwards.
GCGACAACTGCGCCGGACGCTGGTTTTCCATCGAGGTGGACGCGTCCGCCACGGCCGCCGCCGGCGAAACCCTTAGCCGGGCAGGGGTGCCGCTGGAGCCGCGGCTGCAGTGGCCCAGCGGCATGGACCGGCTGGGGGTTCCGGTCAGGGGAAAACTCGACCCCGCCGAGCGTTCCGCGGAAGGCCGGGCGCTGGCGCGGCTGACAGACCTGGGATGGGG
>DATIMB010000164.1:0-4065 GCA_035475875.1 Micrococcaceae bacterium | reverse complement strand
ACGATGACGGCGAGGAACTCACCGGCGACGAGTACGCCGATCACCTTCGCCGACAGGTCGACCTTGTTCACGCCGAGCCAGCCTACAATCACGAAGCCCACGAGCGCCGCGGCCCACCAGGGGATGCTGGTGCCGAGCTTGGCGTTGATGAACGACGAGAGCGCGAAGCCGAACAGGCCGTAGATGCCCACCTGCATGGCATTGTAGGAGACCAGCGCGATCCAGGAGGCGCCGACGCCGGTGGCCCGGCCCAGGCCCTGGGCAATGTAGGCGTAAAACGCGCCGGCGTTGCGGATATGCGAGCTCATGGCCGCGTAACCGACGGCGAACAGGGCCAGACATACTCCCAGCACAATGAACGACAGCGGGATGCCCAGGTTCGCGCTCACCGCGAAGTTGCTCGGCACGCCGCCGCCGACGACGGTCAACGGGGCGGAGGCGGCGATGATCATGAAGACGAGCGCGGGCACGCCGAGTGTGCGCTTGCTCAGTCCCTTGGCGTCCGTGTTCCCGGCAGCGGTGCCGGTGGACGGAAGCGTTTGTTCGTAGGACATTAAAACCTCCAGTGGGAGAATAAAGATCTCTTGAGTGTGGCAGGAATCATAGGCTTCGGCTTGTTCCTGACGGCACCGCCCTTGACGGCCAGTGCAAGGTTTGTTCCCGCCCCCGGGAAGACGCCACGCCGGAGGCGCCGCCCATGGCATGCCGTGGTACAGGATGCAGCTGGCATGCGAAGGGACCGCGGCCACCGGGGGATGGCTGCGGTCCCGCCACTGGTGGGGTCCGATTCTTGGGCCTAGCCGTTAATAACCTGCGGCACGCCAAGGGCCTTGAGGCCTTCGGCCCCGAATTCCAGCCCATAGCCGGACTGCTTGGCCCCACCGAAGGGGATGCGGGGGTCCACCGCGCCGTGCTTGTTGATCCATACCGTGCCGGCCTGGATGCGGGCGGCGACCGCGCGGGCCTGCGCGGGGTCCGAGGACCAGACGGAGGCGCCTAGCCCGACGTCGAGTGCGTTAGCCATTTCCACCGCCTCGTCGACGGAGCTGTAGCGGATGATCGGCAGCGCGGGCCCGAACTGTTCCTCGGCGACGAGCGGGTTGCTGTTGTCGATGTCCGCCACGAGCGTGGTGGGGTAGAAGTAGCCGGGCTGTGCCGGGTCCGGGTCCCCGCCCAGAAGCACGCGCGCCCCGGAGTCCTTCGCGGCCTGGACCAGCCGGGAGACGATTTCGAACTGCGCCTTGTTCTGCAGCGGACCGAGCACATTGGCCTCGTCCAGCCCCACACCCATGGGCATGGCCGCGGCGACCGCGGCAAGGGCCTCGCAGACATCCTCGTAGATATCCTCGTGGACGTAAAGCCGCTTGAGCGCGGCGCAGGTCTGGCCGGTGTTGATGAACGCGCCCCAGAAGAGGTCCTCGGCGATCGCCTTCGGGTCGGCGTCCGGGAGCACGATCCCTGCGTCGTTGCCGCCGAGCTCGAGCGTGAGGCGTTTGATGGTACCGGCCGAGGACTTGATAATTGCCTTGCCGGTGGCCGTGGATCCGGTGAACATGATCTTGCCGACCGCGGGGTGCTCGGCCAGGCGGGCGCCGACCTCCCGCCCCCCGCAGACCACGGAGAGCAGGCCCTCGGGGAGTTCCTGGTTGATCACGTTGACCAGGGCCAGCACGCTCAGCGGGGTGTATTCGGAGGGCTTCAGGACCACGGCGTTGCCCATGCGCAGCGCCGGGGCGAGCTGCCACACACTGATCATCATGGGCCAGTTCCACGGACCGATCGCACCGACGACGCCGATGGGCCGGTAGTGGATCTCGGCGTGCGTTTCGCCGTCGTCCACCACGGTCTCCGGGGCCAGTTCGGTCGCGGCGGTGGCGCGCAGCCAGGCGGCGCAGGCGCCCACCTCGAACCGGGCGTTGGGGCCGTTGAGCGGTTTGCCCTGCTCCCGGGAGAGCAGTACGGCCAGTGCCTCGGCGGAGCGTTCGACGGCGTCTGCCGCCCTGAGCAGCGCGGCGCTGCGGGCTTCGTGCCCCAAAGCCGCCCACGCCGGCTGGGCGGCAGTCGCGGAGGCGATGGCGCGCTCCAGGTCCGCAACGTCGTGGACCGGGGCCTCGCCCACCGGCTCACCTGTCGCAGGATCCAGCAGGGTGCGCGTCGTGCCGGAGGCGAGTGCGGCGGCGGTAAGGATGTCGGCGTACGTTTCCATGAAAACTCCACTTCGAGTCGGTTATAGGGATGAATGCCTGGTGCCTTCAGTGTTGCCGCAACGCGCGAAGCCCGTCTTGTCATTGAGCGTAGGAGTGTTGACTGCCGGCGAACGGATGAGCGGCGTCGGGCGGCTGGAATGGCTGCTGCGGTTCTTACGAGCGGGCGGGGCGGCGGTAGCTGCTGGGCGGCTCACCAAAGGCGGCACGGAAGATGCGGCTGAAGTGTGCGGCGTCCACAAAGCCCCACCGGGCGGCGATGGCGCTGACCGGGCGGTGGGCCTGCAGCGGTTCCCGCAGTTCGCGTCGGCAGTTCTCCAGGCGGCGCGCGCGGATCAATTGCGCCACCGTGGTGCCTGCTTCCTGGAAGACGTTGTGCAGGTGGCGCGTGGAGATGAAGTGGGCGGCAGCGACGCTTGCGGGGCAAAGCTGCGGGTCGGCGAGGTTGGCCTCGATGAAGCGGCGGATCCGGCCCAGAAGTTCCTCGTGCGGATTGCCGCTGCCGTTCTGGTGCTGGTCCAGTTCCGCGGCGAACATGGTGCTGAGCAGGTCCACTGCATTGCGGGCCAGCCGGTGCCCGCTGGGGGCGGAGAAAGCCTCGAGGTTTTCGGCCAGCTGGGTCATGAAGGGGCTGATCATCCGGCCCAGTCCCTGATCAGCGGCCATGCGCGTGGCCGTCAGCCGGCCCACGGAACCGGCCGGCAGGTCCAGGGCGGTCTGCGGGAACATCAGCACCAGGGTGCGGAAGTCCGACCCAAATTCCAGTGTGTAGGGGCGGTGCGTGTCGTAGACGGCCAGGTCCCCGGGACGGAGCACGGCCTCGCGGTTGTCCTGGACCAGGATTCCGGTTCCCGCCAGCTGCAGGTTCAGCTTGAAGTACAGCGGGTCGGACTGGGCGATCAGCGACGGGGTCCGGTGCACGCTGTGCCCTGTTGCCGTCACCTCCACGATGGACAGCTCGTCCAGAAGGCGGGAGCGGAGCCTTCCGTGGAAGTGGGTGGGGTCGCCGGTGCGCACGTGCAGGGGAACGAAAGATTCGGAGATGAGATCGTGCCAGGCGGCGAAGGAATTGGCAACGGCCGTCTGAACGGTGTCGGTGGTGTCGAGGGAGGCGGTCATTGGCAAAGTTCCCTTGTGGTGCGAAGGCCTGGGTTGCGGGAGGCGAGGCACTCATCACTTTAGCGGCTGGTGTGGCCGCTGTCACTTATTTTCGACAATTGGCGAATAAAAAGCCGATGCCACCCTTCAGTCGGAGCTGCCTTCCGGATGCAGCAGCAGCAGGTAGGCGTCGAGCTGGGCGCTCAATTGGGCCGGCAGGTGGGCCCCGGGGGACATGGCTGCGACAATCTGTGCCCCCAGCAGCATGCTCAGCAATTGATTAATGATGTCTTCGTCGGTGGTGGGGGCGGTGACTTCACCGCGGTCCCGCGCCTGCCGGAGGTATCCATCCATGGCCGAGCGCCACTGGTTCATGGACGTCTCGTGCAACTCGGCCTTGGCGGGGTCGGTGAGGGCCTTTTGCCAGAACGGGATGACAATGCGGGCCTCGTAGATGCGGTCCTCATCCAGGGGGAGCACTTCCTGGCAAAAGGCGCGCAGTGCCTCCAGGCCCACCTTGCCCGCAGAGGTGTCTGCGATGCGCTGGTTTGTCTGGTTGAAGACGTGGCTAAAGGCGAAGGTGATCAGCTCATCCTTGGTGGGGAAGTACGGCTTCAGGGCACCGTTCGCAAAGCCTGCTTCCAGCGCGATTTCGCGCATGGTGGCCCCCTCGATCCCATGCTGGGCAATAATCCGCCAGGTGGCATCCACCAACTCGAGCCGGCGCTGGTCGTGGTCGACAATCTTGGGCACTGAACTTCTC
>DATIMB010000163.1:0-4023 GCA_035475875.1 Micrococcaceae bacterium | reverse complement strand
GGACCATGTGGTCATAGTCCAGGAGGCCTTCGCCCAGTGGTGTGCCGGAGAAAGTGAAGCCGACCCACCCGTCCCTGCGGCTGAAGGCGAAGTCTTTGATGTGCATGTTGACTACGTAGGGCGCAACGGCGTCGACGACGGCGGCGGGCAGTTCCAGCGCGGCGACGGTGTTGGCCGGGTCGGAGCAGATCCCGATCCGGGGGTGGCCGATCTCGCGGACCACCTGCACCAGGTCCCGCGTGGGCACCTGCTCGTAGGTTTCCAGCGCCAGGGTGACGCCGTGGTCCACCAGCTCGGGCAGGATGGCCCGCAGCAGTGCCGTGGCTTCCGGCACGTCGGGACGGTGGTCCGCATTGTTAAACATGGTGCGCAGCAGGCGGGCGTCCAGGATGTCCGCGATGTGCAGGAACCGGCGCAGGTGCGGGGTCTGGATGCCCTTGGTGCCCAGTTCCAGCGTGACCTGATGGTCGACGGCGGCGGCCCGGACCGCGGCCAGTTCAGTGTCCGTCATGGTTTCCAGCGGCGCATAGTCGCAGATCTGGAACAGCTCGACACCGCAGGCGGCGGCGTGGGCGATGGCTTCCGGCAGGCTCAGTGGGTTTGAGACCCGGTCCGAGAGGCGCCAGAAGTACGCGTAGGTGCCCAGTCCGATCGTCATGATGCCGCGCTCTTTTCCAGCACTGCCGCCGCCTCGTCCAGCACGCTGGCGAAGGCGGCCGGATCGTGGGCGAAGCGGCCCAGGAACAGGCCATCGGTGTCCGCACCCAGCTGCGGGAGCAGGCCGGGGCCGGCGCTGCCGCCGTAGATGACCGCGCTGTCCGTGCGGCCCTCCGTCGCGGCCATGGCGTTCTTCAGTCCGCGGCAGACGGCCCGGATGTACTCCGGTTCGGCGGGCTCGCTGGCCCCGATGGCCCACTGCGGCTCGTAGGCAATCACCACGGGTCCGTCGTCGCCCGCAGCCTGGGCCAACGCCGAACGGGTCTCCTCGCGGCAGGCGGCGACGGCCTCGGCGGCGGTGGAACGCGACCGTTCACCCACGCAGAGCACCGGTGTGAGCCCGTTGCGCAGCACGGCTGCGGTCTTGGCCGCGACCACGGCCTCGTCCTCGGAGAAGATCCGGCGGCGCTCGGCGTGGCCCACCTCAACGTAGCGGCAGCCCAGTTCCGCCAGCACGGGGCCGCCCACTTCCCCGGTGAACGCACCGCTGTCCTCCCAGAACAGGTCCTGGGCACCCAGGCTGACGCCGCTGCCGGCCAGCAACTGCCGGGATTCCGGCAGGGCCGGGAAGGCGGGCAGGGCAAAGAGCCGGAGGCTGCCGTTGCGCACGGCCGGGTGCCCACGGGCAATGTCCGCGATGGAGCGCATCCATTCCAGCGTCTGGGCGTGGCCGAAGTACATTTTCAGGCTCACCCCGATGGTGATCTTGCGTGCGGGCATCAGCTGCAGCCGCCGCTCTCATAGGCGGTCAGGACACCGACCTTTTCGGCCGAGGCGGAGGTCTCGTCAAAGCGGTAGGTGAGCCATTCGCGGGTCAGCCGGCGGGCCAGCTCCAGGCCGACCACGCGCTGGCCGAAGGTCAGTACCTGGGCGTTGTTGCTGAGCACGGACCGCTCCACGGAGAAACTGTCGTGCGCGGTGACCGCCCGGATGCCGGGGACCTTGTTCGCGGCGATGGCCACGCCCAGGCCGGTGCCGCAGACCAGCAGCGCCCGGTCCGCCTTGCCGGCGGCCACCAGCTCGGCGGCGGCGATGGCCACCGTCGGGTAGGGGGTGTGGCTGGCTGCGTCCACCCCGACGTCCTGCACGGAGGCCACGAGGTCGCTGCCTTCCAGGTCCTTTTTGAGGACCTCCTTGTACTCGAAGCCCGCGTCGTCGCTTCCGACGATGATGCGCAGTGCTGTGCTCACGATTCCTCCTTGCTGAATGCCTCTTCAATGGCGCGGATGATGAGTGAAAGGGAAACCGCGCCTGCATCCGGGGTGCCCAGGCTCTTCTCGGAAAGCGGACGGGCCCGGCCCATCCGGGGGACCAGCGCGGCGGTGTCCTTGGCGGCCTGTTCGGCGACCTCCGCGGCTTCGCCCAGCGCGGGCAGCAGCGCCCGGCCGGACTCCACGGCCGTGCCGAGGGCTTCGGCGAACGGGACCAGGACGTCGATCATCGTCTTGTCCCCGACCGCGGCCTTGCCGAAGGCCATGATGCCCGCGGCTGCGTCCCGCACGCCGTCGGCGACATTGCGTGCGCCCGGCGTTGCCTCATCACCCAGGTGCTTCGCGACCGACCGCAGGGCCACTCCCCAGAGGGCGCCGGAGGTTCCCCCGGCCCGGTCCGCCCAGGCATCGGCGCCGCGTTCCAAAGTGGTCGCGGCACCGGCGCCCTGGGCGGCTGCGGACCGTGCGGCTTCGACGGCCGCGTGTACGCCGCGTTCCATGCCGATGCCGTGGTCGCCGTCGCCGGCCACCGCATCGATCCGGCCCAGCTCCTCGGCATTGCTGTCGACGGCGGACATCGCCGCTTCCAGTGCCGCCAGCACCAGCGTGGCCGCGTCCCTGGAGGATGCCGAGCCCACCGGAACCGGCTCCTCGGCCGGGAGCACGCCGTCGGCGTTCGCGCCCCAGCCCTCGCCGTCGTCGAGCCTCTCCGCGGCGGCAGCGTTGCCCTTCCGGAAGGTGGGGGTGTCCGCCGGAGCGGCCCAGAGGGCCTCCAGCTCGTCGTCCAGCCAGCACAGCGTCAGCGAGGCCCCGGCCATGTCGAAGCTGGTCACCAGCTCCCCCACCTCCGGCTCCACAATCTCCAGACCGGCCCCGGCCAGCAGCTGGGCCACCCGCCGGTAGAGCACAAAGAGCTCCTCATACTTGACGCCGCCCAGGCCGTTCAGCAGCACAGCCACCCGCCGTCCGGCCGGAGTACCGATGTCCTCCGGCACCTCGGCCAGCAGTTTGGCGACGAAGAGTTCGGCCAGTCCGTCCGCGCTGGGCACGTCCGACTCGGCGATGCCGGGCTCCCCGTGGATACCCATGCCCACTGCCATCCGGCCGGCGGGAACCTCGAACAGCGCGTGGTCCGCGCCGGGCAGGGTGCAGCCGGTGAAGGCCACGCCAACGGAACGCGTCCGGAAGTTGGCGCGCTGCGCCACGGCCTCCAGCTCGTCCATGCTGTACCCGGCCTCCGCGGCCGCGCCGGCAATCTTGAACACGGTCAGGTCGCCGGCGATACCGCGGCGCTTGTGCAGCTCGGCCAGCGGCGCGCTGGAGACGTCGTCGGTCACCGCCAGGCTCCGGCAGTCGATGCCCTCGCGGCGCAGCCGGTCCTGGGCCTGGCTGAAATGGAGCACGTCCCCGGCATAGTTGCCGTAGCCCAGCAGCACACCGGCACCCTGGTTGGCCCGCTTGGCAATGTTGTAGACCTGCTGCGCGGACGGGGAGGCGAACAGGTTCCCCATCGCCGCGCCATGCGCCAGCCCCTGGCCCACCAGTCCGGCGAAGGCCGGGTAGTGGCCGGAGCCGCCGCCGATCACCAGGGCCGGCGTGCCGGCGGTGCTCCGGGTGCTGCGGACCACTCCGCCAGGTGCGCGCCGGACCCAGTTCCGGTGCGCGGCGACGAAGCCTTCGATCATTTCCTCGGCAAAGTCGGACGGGTCATTGAACAAGCGGGTCATCGGTACTAGCTCCTGGCAGCGCTGGCGGACGTCGGTGCCGGTTCGGCGCTCGGAGATTCCTCGGCCACCCGGCCTTTGCGGGCCAGCACCACCATCAGCACCGCCGAGAGCAGCATAAACCCGCCCACCACGAACATCGGCATAATGTAGGAACCGGTCCAGTCCTTCAGCGCCCCGGTCACGTAACCGGCGGCAAAGCCGGCAATGTTGCCCACCGTGTTGATCAGGGCGACGCCGGCCGCCGCGGCCGCACCGGTGAGGAAACGCGTGGGGATGGTCCAGAAGTTGGGCAGTGCGGCGAAGATGGCGCAGGCGGTCACCGTGATCACGGCGACGGTGGCCACCGGGTTGTTCATGAACAGCGCCAC
>DATIMB010000162.1:0-6337 GCA_035475875.1 Micrococcaceae bacterium | reverse complement strand
GCAGCCTCGCCGCCACCGACGGGGTCCAGGGCGGTAAAGCCCGGGGCGGCGTCCACGTAGGCGACGTGCAGCCGGGCCACGTGGAAGTCGTCGTCGACAATGAGTACGCGCAGATCCTCAGCCACGGCGAATCTCCTCAATCTCCATAACCTTCTTGTTCACGGCGCCAGGTTCCTGGCATTCAAGTGCCTGTTCCAGCCGGGCGGCAAAGACTGCGCCGGTGCCCGGCACGCCGCCTGAAGCCCCCGACGCCGCACCGTGGGAGACAAGCCAGACGTCCCCGCCGGCCAGGCGGGCCAGCTGCCGGGACAGTGCCAGGCCCAGACCCTCTCCCCGGCCCAAGCCCGTGGCCCCGGCCGCCGTCGTATATCCCTCCCGGAACGGAAGCTCGCCATCCGCCTCGGCCAGTCCGTCGCCGGAATCCGCTACCACCAGATGCAGCGCCGCGCCGTCGCTGAGCAGCTCCACCTCCACCCAGCGGTCTGTTCGGCTTCCCTGCACCGCCGCGGTCACCGCGTTGTCCACCAGGTTGCCCAGCACCGTGGTGACGTTGGAGGCGTCGGCGACGTGGTGGTGCAGCAGCGTCGCGTCCCCGATCCGCAGGCGGACACCGCGCTCGGCGGCCTGCATGCTCTTGGCTCCCAGGAACGCGCGAAGGTAGGTGTCGGTGAGCAGCGCACTGTTTTCCAGCGGGTACTTCAGCGGTCCGGTTTCCAGCGTCTGATGCAGGTAGTCCCGGGCCTGCCGGGGGTGCCCGATGTCCAGCAGCCCGGAGACGGTGTGCAGGCGGTTCGCGAACTCGTGCCGCTGCGCGCGCAGTGCCGTGGACAGCGCCCCGACCGCGTCGAGCTGCTGGCTGAGCGCCTGGACGTCCGTCCGGTCGTGCACCATGACCACCCAGCCCAGGTCGTGTTTGGCGCGGACCACTTTGCGGGCGGAGACGATCAGCGCGGCCGGCCCGATCACCACCTGCACGGGGCCGGCGCTGGTACCGGGTTCCGGCGCCGCCAGCAGGCCCAGCACCGCAGCAGGCAGTCCCAGTGCGGCGAACTCGCGCCCCACGGCGTCGCTCAGGCCAAGCAGCCGGAGCGCCTTGTCGTTGCACACCGTCACCAGGCCGCGCGGATCCACGCCGATGACGCCTTCGGCAACGCCGTGCAGCACCACCTCCTGGTCCTGCACCAGGGCGCCGATCTCCTCCGGTTCCAGGCCCAGCGTATGCCTCCTCAACCGCCGGCTCAGCAGGGTGGAGCCCAGGGCACCAAGCAGCAGCGCAAGACCGCCGATGCCCAGGATGGGTCCGGTGGAAGTCCACATGGCATCCAGTACGTCCTGCATCGCGTAGCCGACGCTGACCTCGCCCACGATTGAACCGTCATCCGGGGACCGGACGGGGACCTTGGAGCGGACCGAGGCACCCAGGGTGCCGACCTCCGCAACCGTGACCTCCTGCCCGCCCAGGGCAGCGTCCGGGCTGGTGCTGACTTTGAGCCCCAACTGCCCGACGTTTGGATGCGACCAGCGGATGCCGTTGCGGTCGGTTACGACGACGAACAGGGCGTCGGTGCGCACGCGGACCACCTCGGCCAGCCGGTACACCGGGCCGAGCGCCAGTTCCGCTGCCGCCGGCGGGCCCTCGTCCTGGGCGGCAAGGGTGCTGCGGATCTGCTGGTCCTCGGACAGGCTCTGCGCCACGGCCAGGGACTTGGCCCCGACCTCGTCGCTGAGCCGGTTATAGGTCAGCCAGCCGTACACTCCCGTTGCCAGCAGGACCACGACCGAGATGACCAGCAGCTGCTGCAGCAGCATCTTGGTGGAAAACGGCAGCCCCCGCCAGCCCGGCCGGCGGTACCAGGCCGCCGCGGCGCGCCGTCCTGCCCCGCGGGGCGAATCTCGGACCACAAACAACTCCCATGCCTTCGCCGGCGACTACGGTCCGGCCATCGCCGCGCGCCGGCAATGCACAGCTAACCGTATGCACTGCCTGCCTTCGACGCCAATCGGTCGTGAGCACAATGCGCAAAACCGGTTCAATGAGTTGATTGCGCCTTACTTTGCTAAAGCCCGCCTGTGCGCCGGATCCGGAATAACGTCGCTGTGAAGCAACCCGCTGTGACTAACCGCACAGCCTGACGTGACTCAGGAGACACGATGACGCAGGCAAAAGCGCCACTGATAGAACTCAGGGCAGCAACCAAAAGATTCCCCAAGAACGGCGGCGGCATCCACACCGCCATCCGCGACGTCGACCTGGCCGTGGCACCCGGCGAGTTCGTCGCCGTCGTCGGACCCACCGGCTGCGGCAAGTCCACCGCCCTGTCGCTGATCTCCGGACTGCAGCCGGCCTCCGAAGGCGAAACCTTCGTCCGCGGCCAGCTGGTGGAAGGGATCCCGGACCGGGTGGGCTACATGTTCCAGACCGATGCGACGCTGCCCTGGCAGAACGTGCTGGACAACGTGGCCTCCGGACCGCGCTACCAGGGCACCGGCAAGGCGGAGGCGCGCGAACGGGCCCGGGAATGGGTCAACCGGGTGGGCCTGGGCAAGTTCGAGAAGTATTACCCGCACCAGCTCTCCGGCGGTATGCGCAAACGCGTCGCGCTGGCCCAGACGCTGGTGAACGAGCCGGAAATCATCCTGATGGACGAGCCCTTCAGCGCGCTGGACGTGCAGACCCGGCAGCTGATGCAGCACGAGCTGCTGCGCCTCTGGAGCGGAACCGATGCCGCCGTCGTCTTTGTCACCCACGACCTGGAGGAAGCGATTGCACTGGCCGACCGTGTGGTGGTGATGACCGCCAGCCCCGCCACGATCAAGGCTGACTTCCCGGTCACCCTCCCCCGGCCGCGCGATGTGGAGGAAGTCCGGCTGACCCCGGAATTCCTCGCCATCTACCGGCAGGTGTGGGAATGCCTGCGCGAAGAAGTTGACCAAGCCCGCGCTGCGGCCAGCCGCGGCGAATAGGAAAAGGACTACAGAAGTGACCTCACCAACCCTGAAAGCGCCGGCACCGGCGTACAAACTCTCCAGTGAAAAGGAAGCCGCGCTGCTGGCCGGCGCCCGATCCGCCGCGCGGGCCAGCACCGTCCGGATCTGGGGCCTGCGTGCGCTGATCGTCGCGGCCTGGCTGGGCAGCTGGGAGCTGACCGCCACCTACTTCATTGACCCGTTCTTCTACTCCAAGCCCTCCCTGATCTGGGCGCGGCTGGTGGGCTGGTTCAGCTCCGGGACCCAGTTCGGCAGCATCTGGGAAAACCTCGGCTACACCGTGCTGGAAGCCACCGTCGGCTTCGCCATCGGCACCCTAGCCGGAATCGTGCTGGGCGTGCTGCTGGGCCGCAGCCACTACTTCGCGGAGGTCTTCTCCCCGTTCATCAAGGCCGCCAACGCCGTCCCGCGCATCGTGCTGGCCGCCCTGTTCATCATCTGGTTCGGCTTCGGCATCAGCTCCAAGGTGGCCACCGTCGTCGTACTGGTCTTCTTCGCAGTCTTCTTCAACGCCTTCACCGGCGCCCGCGAAGTGGACGGCAACGTGGTCAACAACGCCCGCATCCTGGGTGCCAGCAAGGCCAAAATCCTGACCTCGATCGTGCTGCCCAGCGCCACCACCTGGATCCTCTCCTCCCTGCACACCGCCTTCGGATTCGCCCTGATCGGCGCGATCGTGGGCGAATACGCCGGCGCCAAGAAGGGCATGGGGATGCTGATCGCAAATGCCCAGGGCACCTTCGACGCGGCAGGAATCTATGCCGGCATGATCATCGTCACCGTGGTGGCGCTGTTGGCCGAAACCCTCATTACCTCCGCTGAAAACAAACTGCTCAAATGGCGACCCTCACAGGTCAAGAACCAAGTAAAAGGAATCTGATGAACCAGAAAATGCTGATGAACCCGAAAATCAGGCGACGCACCCTGCAGGCCGCGTCTCTCGTAATCACCGCCGCGCTGGCCGTGGGCATGAGCGGCTGCCGCTCCACCACCAATGCCTCCGCGGACGCCGCGGGAGAGCCGGAGGTGACCATGATCGTCGGCGGCCTGGAAAAGGTCATCTACATGCCCGCCAAGCTGGCCGAGGGCCTGGGCCTGTTCGAAAAGGAAGGCGTCAAGGTTAACCTGCTGGGCGAGCAGTCCGGCGCCAGCGCGGAAAACTCGCTGCTCACCGGCGCTTCGCAGGCCGTCGTCGGCTTCTACGACCACACCATTGACCTGCAGGCCAAGGGCCAGTGCATCACCTCGGTGGCGCAGCTGGCCAACATCCCGGGCGAGGCCGAGGTGGTGGCTGCAGACAAGGCGGGCAGCATCCAGGGCGCCAAGGACTTCGAGGGCAAGAACCTGGGCATCACCTCCCTGGGCTCCTCCACCGACTTCCTCACCCAGGCACTGGCCGGCCAGGCCGGCGTCAAGTCCTACACCCCCGCGAAGGTCGGCGCGGGTCAGACCTTCATCGCCGCGATGAACAACGGCGGCATCGACGCCGGCATGACCACCGATCCCACCATCGCCCAGCTGGTGCAGAGCGGCCAGGGCAAGGTGCTGATCGATATGCGCACCGAGGAAGGAACCCGCAAGGCCCTGGGCGGCCTCTACCCCGCCGCCTCGGTCTACATGTCCTGCGACTACGTGCAGAAGAACCCGAAGACGGTGCAGAAAGTGGTCAACGCCTTTGTTGGCGCGCTGCAGTTCATCAACACGCACTCGGCTGCCGAGATCGCGGCGAAGATGCCCAAGGAATACGCCAACGCCGGCGCCGACCTGTACGAGAAGTCCATCAACGACACCAAGACCATGTTCAACAAGGACGGCAAGATGGACGCGGACGGCGCCAAGAACGTGCTGAAGGTGCTGGATTCCTACTCCGCCAACGTCAAGGGCAAGGGCTCCACGATCGACCTGTCCAAGACCTACACCACGGAGTTCGCGGACGCGGTCCCGGCCAAGTAGGGCTTGCCGCTGCTGTTTTACGACTTAGACGACGACGGCGGTGCCCCGGTCAGCTGGCCGGGGCACCGCCGTTTGCGCTGCTGTCTTCATTTCACCGCTTGCGGCTGCGGAGCCAGGCGGCTGGTGCCTCCACCCCGAAGGCCTCCCCCGCATCGAAGTGGTCCTCCAGCACCTGGGTAAAGGAGCCATCGGCAACAATGCGGCCGCCCTCGAGCAGGACCAGCCGCTCGCAATGACGGTAGGCGAAATCCAGGTCGTGGGTAACGACGGCAACGGCCACCCCGCGCGCCGACTCATCCCTGATGGCTTCCGCCAGGCGGTCCAGCCCGTCCTGGTCCATCGCGACCGTCGGTTCGTCCAGGGCGAGTATGGCCGGGCGGCGGGCCAGGACGGTGGCCAGCGCCACGAGCCTTTGCGCCGATGACGGCAGCTCGTACGGATGCGCGTGCGCCAGCGGGGTCAGAGCGCAGCGCTCCAGTGCGCCGTTGACCGCAGTATTGCGGGCCCTACTATCCGGCCCGGAAATGCCGTAGCCCACTTCGCGCGCCACCGTCCGGTCGAACAGTTGGTCCTGCGGATCCTGGAAGAGATAGGCCACATCAGCAGAAATCTCGCCGACGGCTTCACCGGCAATGTCCCGGCCCATGATCCGGACCGTGCCGGACACCGGCCGCGCCAGTCCGTTCAGGTGCCGCAGCAGCGTGGTCTTCCCCGCGCCGTTGGCCCCCGCGATAGCCACCCGCTCCCCGGCACGGAGCGTGAGATCCACACCGTCCAGCACCTTTGTACCTTGCGGACGGGTTGGCTTCCGCCCCCTGAGCAATGTCCGACGGCGTTTTGCCCCGTAGCGGTAAGCGATACCGCCCAGCTCGGCGAGGGGAAGGGACGTACCGGCGGTGGACACCGCGGCGGTCGGTCCGGCTTCGTCATCCCTTGGATCGGGAATCACCGGAAGGCGGGCGGCGGTGTCAGATTCGAGCACTTCCTGGCGCCGGCCCGACCCGGCCGGCCGTCCGTCGTCGAGCAGCAGCACCTGGCTGGCCAGCCGTCCCGCACCGCCCAGGGCCGGGGACAGCAGCACCACTCCCGCACCGCGGGCCAGCAGGGACGCGATGACGTTCTCCACCGCCCGGCGGGCCTCCGCGTCCAGACCGGCCGTCGGCTCGTCCAGGACCAGGGTTGAAGGGTGCAGCGCTGCCGCCGAGGCGATGATCATCCGCCGCTGTTCGCCGCCGGAGAGCTCGGTCGGCTTGCGCTGCAGCAGGTGCTCCAGGCCCAGATCCCGGGCCGTTGATTCAACCCGGTGCACCATCAGCCCGCGCTCCATCCCGGAGTTTTCCAGGGCAAAGGCGATTTCCTCAGCCACCGTGGCCGCGACGGTGGACAGCTGCGCGGA
>DATIMB010000161.1:0-6753 GCA_035475875.1 Micrococcaceae bacterium | reverse complement strand
GACAAGACTGAGAGTATTGAACCCATGACAGCAACGCGCCAGCGCATCGTTTCCGGCATGCAGCCCTCCAGCGGCTCCCTGCATCTGGGCAATTACCTGGGCGCCTTGGTCAACTGGGTCGCACTGCAGGATCAGTTCGAGGCGTTCTTCTTCATCCCGGACCTGCACGCCATCACGGTGCCGCATGATCCGGCGGAACTGCGGGACCGGACCCGGCTGACGGCCGCCCAGTACATCGCCGGCGGCATCGATGTAGAGAAGTGCACACTGTTCGTCCAGTCGCAGGTGCCCGAGCACGCTCAGCTGGCCTGGGTGCTGAACTGCATTACCGGCATGGGTGAGGCTGCCCGCATGACCCAGTTCAAGGACAAGACCGCGAAGAACGGCCAGGATGCGGCCAGCGTGGGACTTTTCACCTATCCGATGCTGATGGCCGCGGACATCCTGCTCTACCAGCCGCATGGCGTTCCCGTCGGCGAGGACCAGCGCCAGCACATCGAGCTCAGCCGTGACCTGGCCAACCGTTTCAACACCCGTTACGGACAGACCTTCGAGGTCCCGGAGGCCTTCATCCAGAAGGAATCGGCCAAGATCTACGACCTGCAGGAACCGAGCCGCAAGATGTCCAAGTCGGCGGCCTCGCCCGCCGGCCTGATCAATCTGCTTGATGACCCGAAGGTGACCGCCAAGAGGATCAAATCGGCTGTCACCGACGCGGAGACCGAGATCCGTTACGACCGGGAGAGCAAGCCGGGGGTGTCGAACCTGCTGTCCATCTACTCGCTGCTGACCGGCAGGGGCCTGGAGCAGCTGGAAGCCGAGTACGAGGGCAAAATGTACGGCCACCTCAAGACGGACCTGGCCGCCGTCGTCGTCGACAGCCTGGCTCCGATCCGGGAGCGGACCAACGAGCTGCTCAGCGACCCCGCGGAGCTGGACCGGCTGCTGGCCCGAGGCGCCGAGCGCGCCCGCGGCATTGCCTCCGCGACGCTGCGGGACGTGTACGAAAAAATGGGCTTCCTGCCGCTGAACGGGGGCCGCTAGGACCATGGGCATGCCGGCGAACCAGCCCTCCACCGCCCGGGCCCCGCGCCCGGCTGGGGGAACGCTGCTGGCCGCGGGCAGCACCGGCTCCACCGTCCGGCAGCGGCCCGGCAGCGGCCCGGCGGCGGGCCGCGGAAGCAAGCCCGGCAACGCGCGGACCACGGGCAGCCCGTCGGCGGCGCCTGCCCCCACCGCGCCCGCACCTGGATGTGTCGGCATCATTGTTGCGCTGCCGGAACCGCTGGCCACCGAACTGCGGGACTGGCGGCTGTCCTTCGGGGACTCCCTGGCGGCGGTCATCCCGCCGCATATCACGCTGGTGACCACGACGCCGGTTGGCGACTGGGAGGCGACGGCACGGCACGTGCGCCGGGTAGCCGGCGCCCAACAACCGTTCCGGGTGTCCCTGCAGGGGACGGGGTCCTTCCGGCCCGTCTCGCCGGTCGTGTACCTGAACCTGAGGGACGGCTTTGAGGACTGCGTCAGGCTGCACCAGAAACTGCAGCTGGGGCCGCTGGAAAAGGCACTGCCGTTCCCCTACCACCCGCACATCACGGTGGCCCACGCCATTAGCATGGATGGGATGGACCAGGCACAGGAAGCCCTGCAGGACTTCGAAGCAAGCTTCCCTGTCAGTAGCATGGGGCTGTACGAGCACGACAGTTCCGGAGTTTGGCTACTAAGGGAAGAGCTGGGATTTGGCGGGAAACCTGAAAGCGCAGCGGCCGGAAGCATCCACCCCTCAGCCCACTGACCGCGCCGGCCTGCGGCTGGAGGCCATCCGCAAGCGGGAAGCCCTGGGCAAGGCAAAGCTGGCCGGAACCGGCGGCCTGGGCAGGATGCTGGCGTGGATCCAATACCAGCTGGCCCGGCTCAACGCCACCGCCCCGATGCGGGCGTTCCAGCAATACAACCGGCAGCGCGGACCGCTGATGGCGGCCGGCGTCGGCTTCAACATGTTCTTCTCCATCACCGGCCTGCTCACCACCGGCTTCTCGGTCGCGGGACTGGTCCTGCGCAACGACCGCGTGCTGCTGGACGCGATCATTACCAGCGTGTCAAAAAATGCTCCCGGCCTGCTCATGGTGCACGGCCAGAACGGTTTGGTGGACCCGGAAAAGCTGCTCAATCCCACCGGGCTGGGCCTGACCGCCATCATCGCCGCCATTGTCACCATCATCACGTCTTTGGGCAGCATCCAGGCCATGCGGCAGGGCCTGCGCGGCGTGCTGGCCCTGCCGCAGCTGACAGGGAACCCGGTGCTGATCAAGCTTAAGGATGCCGGGACGCTGGTGCTGCTGGGCCTGGCACTGGTGCTGACCTCCGCCGTGACGGTGGTCTTCGGCGCCGCGCTGGACGCGATTGTTGGTGCCGTGGGCCTGAACTCGGCGGTGGCCAATCCCGTCGGTTACGCGGTGGGCTTCATTGCCGGCCTGCTGCTGAACTGGCTGGCGGCGGCCATCATGTTCAAGCTTGGCGCCGGGCTGGATCTGCGGCACCGCGTCTTCCTCGAAGCGACCCTGATTGCCGGCGCCGGCGCCACCGTCCTGCAGCTGCTGAGCAACTTCCTGCTGGCCAAGGCCGGCGCCAATCCGGTGCTGGCACCCTTTGCGGTGATCGTCGGGCTGCTGATCTGGTTCAACTTTGTCAGCCAGGTCTACCTGATGGCGGCCGGCTGGGCGGCGGTGCGTGAGGCGGACACTGTGGCTGGAACGGCCGACGGCGGCAAGCCGGGCCGGGCACGCAGCATCATCCCCGCCTGAGTTGTGGGCCCGCCTGAGGGGTCTTGCGGGCCTCCTAGCGGGCGGCTCTTCCGCAGGCTCTACCGCACGACGGGGGTGACCACCGCCCTGTCCACCTTGCGGTGGAAGTGCATGCCAGCCAGCCCGCCCAGCAGCGCGCCGACAAGGCTGGCCACGGCGACAATGATCAGGGCAACAATGCCGGCCGTGCTGAGTTGTCCCTCGTTCAGCGGGATTCTCGGGAAACTGTTGAGGTTGGCCAGGATGTCGAATTTGCTGCCGCCGACCGCGCTGATGATCGCAACAATAATGGCAACCAGGACGGTCCACAGCCAGACGGCGAAGCCTTGCCGGATTCCGTTGAACCGCGCCATCCGGCCGGCCACATAACCACCGCAGTAGTAGGCCACGAAGATGATCACCAGCAGGATGATCGCCCCGGTAATGCCCACGGTCTGCGGATTTGTGCCTGCCTGGTTGATGGTCTTCGAGACATTGCCGTTGGTGGCCACGCCCACCGCCGCACCCGCGGCCACTGCGGCGGCTGTCAGCAGAACCGCCATGCCGGTGGCCGTGACCCAGCCGAAGAAGGCCGAGCCGACCTTGACGCCGCCGTACTTCTCCTTCTCGCTGACCACTTCGCCGTCCCGGCCGCCGGCATCGTCTCCGTCCACGTCGTCCCGGTCGAGCCGATCCCGGTCGGCCAACCCGTCGCGGACCGGACGCGCATTCCCGTCCCGACCGCCGTCGTCGTTCCTGCCCACGCCCGCGTCATCCCGCGCGGAGGCAGCATCATCCCGGGCAGAGGCGGCATCTGCCGCGTCCGCACGTGCGGGCGTATCGGGCCTGCCATCCCTCCCCATCAGGCTGTCTGCCCTGGTCGTCGCCCGGTGTTCGCCCCGGGGTGGCTGCGGATCTGCGCCCGTTCCACTCTGCGGATCGGGCGACTGCGGGTCGGCCGGTTCATAGCTGGTACTCATTGCTACCTCCTAATGATGGGAAGGTTGCCGTCTGTTCAGCTGTTGGAGTCCTGGACAGGCGGAAGAGTTTTGCGCCGTCGAACGTATGGACTTAATTGGGCCGCACCCGTGGAGAGCGCAGGCAAAGCTGTGCAGCCGTTTGCTCGGCTGAAATAAGCCTATAAACACCGCACCACTGATGCAAGGAATCTGCTGATTGTAAGGGCGCTTGGGATAAGCTGGGCGAGTATCAGTACGGGGATCTAAACCTCGGCCGCCGTCGGCCGAGACAGGGTCTCCGTTGGGATCAGGACCAACCGAGGCAATCATGGCGACAGACCTACCGCTTGCAGACGAGCTTGCCGCCGTCTTTGCCCGCGCCTCCAACCTGCTGCTGACCACGGAAACGGCCACCAGGGCGCTGGGGCTCATTACGACGGCGGCGCGGGCAGCCGTCCCCGGGTCCTACGGTGCGGGAGTGACCCTGATAGACGCACTGGGGCACCGGCGGACCACGGCCGCGACCGCGGACGAAGTGGAACGGGCGGATGCCCTGCAGTACGAGTTAGGCGAGGGGCCGTGCCTGAGCGCGTGGGCCACCCGCAAACTGGTGCGGGTGGACGATATCCGCTCCGAACCGCGCTGGCCGCAATGGTCCGCGGCCATGGCCTCCTCGGGCCTGCGCTCGTCCCTGAGCGCCCCGCTACTGGCGGGCGACGTGGCCCTGGGTGCCGTGAAGATCTACTCGGACCGGACGGCGGCCTTTGACGGACAGTCGGAAGAGATGTTGGTGCTGTTCGCCGCGCAGGCCACCATTTTCCTTGTCAATGTCCAGGCCAGGGAGAGCGCCAGCCGGCTCAGCAATGAACTGCAGGAGAGCATGGCCCGCCGTGACCTGATCGGCACGGCCAAGGGGATCATGATGGCCAGGAAAGGGCTGGGGGAAGAGGAAGCGCTGGGCGTGCTGTTGGCAACGGCCCGGCACAGCGGGAAGCCGCTGGATGAGGTGGCCTCCGACATTGTGACATCCGCGCTCCATCCCGGCAGGTGACGGGGGTGCACGGTGGCCCTAGGTAACGACGAGAACACGCAGCGCGAATTGCTAAAGGAGGGACTGCTCCGGGCGGGCCTCAGCGTCCAGGAACTGTGGGTGGAGTATTTCGGCGTGGGCGGGACCGCCGGGCAGTTCGAGGTAGAGGCCTATGTCCATGGTGCCACCGCCTTGCCGGCGTTGCAGCGCGACCTGCTGGCTCAGGTACTCAACGAAAAGCTGGCTGAAGGTTCGTCTGCCTTTCGCGCGCCATACAGCAGGCCCCTGCGGGAGGCCAAACCGAACGGGGGCCCACTGGCTGCCCTGGTAGAGCTGCTGAACGGGATGCAGAAAGCCCCACCGGAGCGTATTCCCTCCATCGCAGCCATCGCCGGCGATGCACTCGGTGTGGAAATTGCCGTTTACCTGGTGGACTATGCGCAGAACAACCTGGTCGGGCTCTCGGCTTCAGGCGGAGGAACGGTGCTGGAGATTGACGGTTCACCGCCCGGCCGCGCCTTCACTCGAATCAATATGGTCACCTCATCCGGGATGGACAGGCTCCGGTTCTGGGTGCCCCTGCTCAACGGCGCCGAGCGGATCGGTGTGCTGGAAGTGATCCTCGGCCCGGACGCGGATCTGGTGGACCTGCACGACCCGGGACTGCACGAGCATTGCCGCTGGCTGGCGGGGTTGATGGCGCAGATCCTCACAAGCGCCAGCCGGGTGGGGGACGGATTGCACGCGGTGCGCGATCAAGCTCCGGCCAGCGCTGATGTCGAGCTGATCCGGCGGCTGCTGCCGCCGTTGTCCGCGGCCACCGAGTCCTTCACGGTTTCCGGGGCGCTGGAACTCTCTGCCCATGTGGCCGGCGACATGTTCGACTACGCCCTCTCCGAGACAAAGGCCCGCCTGGCTGTCTTCGGTTCCTGCGACCCATCCCGGGTCGGCGCACTGGAGGCAGCGGTTGCAGTTTCCGCCTACCGTGCCGCCCGCCGGAACGGCCATAGCCTCGTCGACCACGGCACGGTAATTGAGCAGACCCTGCGGGAACGCCTGGGCGAGCAGGCCACCCTTTGCGGGGTCCTGGCTGAGGTGGACCTGTCGACGGGCCGGATGGACTACATCGCCGCGGATGCTCCCGGACCAGTGGTGATACGCCGGAACGGTGGCTGGGAACTGCTGCAGGAGGGCCGACGCTCCGCCTTGGGCCTGGTGGACCGCGCCGCCGCCGGCCAATACACGCTGCTGCCCGGGGACTGGATCGTGGTGTTTACCGACGGTGCCAGCCAAGCTGTCTCCCAGGCCTCCGGCGACGCCTTCGGTGTGGACCGGCTAATTGATTTCCTGCAGCGCGAACTCGAGGACCACCGGCACCCAGCCGAAGCCGTCCGGCGTGCCCTGCGCGCGGTGACGGCGCACAGCGATGACATACTGGCCGATGACGCAACCCTGGTCCTGGCCTGTTGGCACGGCCCCAATCCCGCAACCTCCACCCCATAAACAAGTGAGCGGTTGGTGTTCGATACAGGCCGGCTGTATCAAACACCAACCGCTCACTCGATGGGGGAGAGGGGATGGGCTGGGGAGGGGGTCAGACCGTGCGGGTCAGGATCGCCTGCTTGACCTCGGCGATGGCCTTGGTGACCTGGATGCCGCGCGGGCAGGCCTCGCTGCAGTTGAAGGTGGTCCGGCAGCGCCAGACACCTTCCTTGTCGTTGAGGATCTCCAGCCGCATGTCCCCGGCGTCGTCCCGGGAGTCGAAGATGAACCGGTGCGCGTTCACGATCGCAGCGGGGCCGAAGTACTGCCCGTCAGTCCAGAACACGGGGCAGGATGACGTGCACGCGGCGCACAGGATGCACTTGGTGGTGTCGTCGAAGCGGGCGCGCTCCTCGGCGGACTGCAGCCGCTCACGGGTGGGCTCGTGCCCGGTGTTGATCAGGAAGGGCATGATTTCCCGGTAGGACTGGAAGAA
>DATIMB010000160.1:0-10061 GCA_035475875.1 Micrococcaceae bacterium | reverse complement strand
GGCGTTGTTGCCCCCGTTGGGCTTCACGACGTAGTCGACGCGGCCGCCGAGCAGGTCGGTGGCCTTGCCCTTACCCTCGTCGCCCCACTGGGCTCCAACGATCACGATAGCTGGCATGGGATCCTCCCCCATCAGTTGGGCACCCGGCGCGCTGTCCCGCAGGACGTCCGCACCATGCGCCGTGCATCAGAATGCCCCAGGACTCCTTAACCGCAGCCCGCCTCGGGTTCCGAGGGCAGCGCGGCAGAAGAGTTTGGGGCTCTTACCTGCCCAGTTTAGCGGAAGCGCGCCGCGGTCAGCTTCGGCGGACGTAGCCGAGCTGCTTGTCCACCCGGTTGGCCAGGGGTACCCCGTCCAGCCAGCGGTCCAGATTCTGCGCGAACTGGTCCGCGAGCGCGTCCCGCCAGCCGACCACGTCGCCGGACATGTGCGGGGATACGTACACCTGCGGCATCGTCCACAGCGGGCTGTCCTGCGGCAGCGGCTCGGTGGCAAAGACGTCCAGCGATGCCGCAGCGATGGTGCCGTTTGCCAGCGCCTCGATCAGCGCCGGCTCGTCCACCAGCTGGCCTCGGGCAACGTTGACCAGGTGCGCGGTGGGTTTCATTGCTGCCAGCACCCGGGCGTTGACGACCTCCCTGGTCTGTTCTGTCAGCGGGGCTATCACGACGAGGTGGTCGGCCCAGCCGGCGTGCTCGGCCAACTCCGACGTCGGGACGACCGTTCCAAAGTCCGGGTCGCCTTCGCGGGCGGTACGGCCAGCGCCGCGGACCTCCATGCCGATGGCTCGAAACAGCTGGGCCACCCTGCGGCCGATGCCCCCGGTACCGACCACCAGCGCGTGCGAGCCGGCGGTGCGGACTGTCTCGCGGTGCCGCCAGGTCCGCGCGGACTGCAGTTCCTGGCTGCGGTGCAGCTGCTTGTCGTGCGCCAGTACGGAGGCCAGCGCGAATTCGGCAATGGGTCCGTCGAAGGTTCCGTGCGCGTTCGTCAACTGGACGGGAGAATCCGCGAATTCGGGGAACAGGATGGCGTCCACGCCGGCCGCCGCGACATGCACCCATTTCAGCGCATCGGCAGCGGGCCAGGCATCGCGCAGGGCAGAGGAAAAAAAGTCCCAGAGGAACAGCACCTCGGCTCCCGGCATCGCCGCGGAAAGCTCGTCGGCGCTCGCCTGCACTACATCGGCACGCTGCCGCAGCCGGTCCAGATTGTAGGGGTCAGGGACACCGGGAGCGGTCAGAAGAACGACACGGGGACGACGCCGCGGGGTGCCGGAATGCTGTGCATCGGGGCGCTGGCTGCTGGTGGTTTGGGACACGTCCCTAACCGTAGGAAAGGACCAGGAGGATTGTCAACAATTATCGCTTCTTCGGTAGATTGTTGACAATATACCGAAATGCTCCCAGCATGGAACCATGACATCGCTAAGCCCAGCCCTCAAACAGGCCACCCCCGTCGTCGTCGACCATGCCCTTGGTTCTTGGATCTACGGCACGGATGGCAACAAATACCTAGATTTCACCACCGGCATCGGCGTGACCAGCACGGGGCACTGCCACCCCCGCGTGGTGGAAGCGGCCCGCGAACAGGTCGGCAAGATCATCCACGCGCAGAACACCACGGTGATGCACCAGCCGCTGCTGCAGCTCACCGAAAAGCTCGGCGACTACCTGCCGGCAGGCGTCGACTCCGTCTTCTACGCCAACTCAGGTTCGGAAGCCGTCGAGGCAGCCATCCGGCTGGCCCGGATGGCCACCGCCCGGCCCAACATCATCGCCTTCCACGGCGGCTTCCACGGCCGCACGGTGGCAGCGGCATCGCTGACCACCGCCGGCACCAAGTTCCGCTCCGGCTTCGCGCCCCTGATGTCCGGCGTACATATCGCCCCCTTCCCGTATGCGTTCCGCTACGGCTGGAGCGAGGAAGCCGCCGTCGACTTCGCCCTCAAGGAGCTGGACTTCCTGCTGCAGTCCGTCTCCAGCCCGGCGGATACCGCAGCCTTCATCATTGAACCCGCCCTGGGCGACGGCGGCTACCTCAAGACACCGGCCGCTTTCCTGCAGGGCCTGCGCGAACGCGCCACGCAGCACGGGATCATGCTCATCCTCGACGAGGTCCAGGCCGGCGTGGGACGCACCGGAAAATTCTGGGGACATCAGCACGCCGACATCACCCCTGACATCGTCATCACGGCCAAGGGCATTGCCAGCGGTTTCCCGATCTCCGCCATCGCGGCCCCGGAAGCCATTATGTCCAAGGCCTGGCCCGGATCCCAGGGCGGCACCTACGGCGGCAACGCCGTCTCCGCGGCAGCCGCCGTCGCCACCCTGGACGTCATCCGGGACGAAAACCTGGTGGAAAACGCCCGCATCCGCGGGGAACAGATGCTGGCCGGACTGCAGCAGATCGGGGCCGGCCAGCCGGCCATCGGTGACGTGCGCGGCATCGGCCTGATGCTCGGCCTGGAGTTTGTCACGGCCGACGGCGAGGCCGATGCGGCGGCCGCTGCTGCTGTCCAGCAGGCCGCGATCAAGGAGAACCTGCTGCTGCTCACCTGCAGCGCCCGGGCCAACGTGGTACGCATCATTCCGGCGCTCAATGTCACCGAGGATGAGATCAATCTGGGCCTGAAGTCGATCGCTGCGGCACTCAACGCCGCCCTGACACCTGCGCTGGCCTAGCGGTACGCTCGCCCCATGACTGCCGTTGACACCACCCCGCAGACCACGCAGCCGGCTCCTGAGCCGGAACTGCAGGAATTACGCGCGGCCGGAATCGAGGTTGATACCTCCACCCGGCGCCGCTCCGAATACAGCTACGACGCCTCGAACTACCGCGTCCGTCCGTTGGCCGTGGTCTTTCCGCGGTCCGCGGAACAGGTCGCGGCCGTGGCCAGGTTCTGCCACCGCCGCTCGCTGCCGCTGACCGCCCGGGGCGGCGGCACGTCCATGGCGGGCAACGCCGTCGGCAGCGGCCTGGTGCTGGACTTCTCCCGGCACATGACGGCGGTCAGCGGGCTGGACCCGGAGGCGCTGAGCGTGGTGGCGGAGCCCGGGGTGGTGATCACGGCTCTGGCCGGGCACGTCGAGCGGGCCACCGGGGGCGCGCTGACGTTTGCCCCGGACCCGTCCAGCAAGTCCCGCGCCACCATCGGCGGGGCGGTTGCCAACGATGCCTGCGGGAACCACTCGGTGCGCTACGGCCGCACCTCAGACCATGTGGAGGAGCTGTTCCTGGTCACGGCGGACGGTTTCCGCCTAACCGCCGGTGAGGGCGGCCTCACGGCCACCGATCCGCAGGACACGGGGGCCGCAGGCAAAGCCGTGGAGCTGGAGAGTGCCCTCAAGCGCCTCGCGGCAGAGAATCTGGCCCCGTTCCGGCTGGAACTGGGCCGGATTCCGCGCCAGGTCTCCGGCTACCACCTGTCGCACCTGCTGCCGGAACACCGCTTCAACCTTGCCCGCGCACTGGTGGGCAGCGAGGGCACCTGCGCCATCGTCGTCGGCGCCCGGCTCAAGCTGGTGCCCAAGCCGGCCAAGGCCCTGCTGGTCTGCCTGGGTTACGACGACGTGGTGGACGCGGCGCGCGACGTGCCCGCCATCCTTGAGTTCAAGCCCGCGGCGATCGAGGGCATCGATGAGGCGATTGTGCAGACCATGCAGCATCGCCGCGGAGCAGGTTCGGTCAGTGGACTGCCCGCGGGCAAGGCGTGGCTGTACGTGGACCTGGACGGCGAGAACGACGACGACGTCGCCGCCCAGGCCCAGCGGTTGCTGGCGACCCTACTGGAGCAGGGCCACGCCTGCGACGGCAAGGTGGTGCCGGACCTTAAAGACCGCGCCAGCCTGTGGCGGGTCCGCGAGGACGGCGCCGGGCTGGCCGCCCGGCTGCACACCGGCGGGGAGTCCTGGCCCGGCTGGGAAGACTCGGCCGTGGCTCCGGACAAGCTGGCCGGTTACCTGGCCGACTTCCGCGACCTGCTGGAGCACCATGGGCTGGAAGGGGTGCTGTACGGCCACTTCGGTGCCGGCTGCATGCACGTACGCGTCACCTTCGACCTGCGCAGCGACGAAGGCCGCCTGGTCT
Organism: Micrococcaceae bacterium; assembly: GCA_035475875.1. Classification (GTDB taxonomy): domain Bacteria; phylum Actinomycetota; class Actinomycetes; order Actinomycetales; family Micrococcaceae; genus Arthrobacter_M. The sequence goes on along the minus strand of DATIMB010000160.1, from coordinate 5,972 downwards.
TTGAGCGCTTCACCCGGGAGGCCGCCAAGCTGGTGGTCCGGCACGGCGGTTCACTCTCCGGCGAGCACGGCGACGGCCGCGCCCGCTCGGCACTGCTGCCGATCATGTATACGCCCGGGATGATGGATGCCTTCCGGGCCTTCAAGACCATTTGGGATCCGGCCAACCTGCTCAATCCGGGAAACCTTGTGGACCCCGTCCCGGTGACCGCCGACCTGGCGCTGGCGGGCGTGCCGGAGCGTGAATGGCCGACCTCGTTCGACCTGGTGCCCGCCGGTTCCGGACATGCGCGGGTACCGGGCCACCCCGTCCCGGGCACCTCCGGCCAAGGCACCTCCGGCCAAGGCAGTTCCGGCGAGCTGGACCCCTTTGTCCATGCCGTGCAGGGCTGCGTGGGGATCGGCCGCTGCCGCAGCGAGTCCGGCGGCGTGATGTGCCCGAGTTTCCGCGCCACGGGGGACGAAAAGGACTCCACCCGCGGCCGCGCGCGGGTGCTGCAGGACATGGTCCGCAACTCCCCCAGCGTCGCCGAGGGCTGGAAGTCCCAGGACGTCCGCGATGTCCTGGACCTGTGCCTGTCCTGCAAGGCCTGCTCCACCGACTGCCCTGTCGGCGTGGACATGGCCACCTACAAGGCCGAATTCTTCGACCATTACTACGAAGGCAAGTTCCGGCCGCTCTCGCACTACTCGCTGGGCTGGCTGCCGCGCTGGCTCAAGATCACCGGACGGATGGCCCCGCTGGTTAACGCCGTGATGGCCACCCCGTTGGGCACGGTGGCCGCCCGGCTCGGCGGGCTGACCACCCGGCGGGCATTCCCGAAGTTCGCCGGTGCCAATGACTGGCGCAGGAGCATCGGGGCCGGCGTCCAGGCAACGGACGGCAGCCGACCACTGGCCGACGTCGTGCTCTTCGTGGACACCTTCACCCGCGGCTTCCGGCCCGAGGTGGCAGGAGCGGCCCAGCGCGTCTTCGGCGCCGCCGGGCAGAGCACCGAATGCAGCGCCGAGGCCTGCTGCGGCCTGACCTGGATCTCCACTGGCCAGTTGGGCACCGCCAGGAAGCTGCTCGCCAGGGCCGCGGAAACGCTCGACGACGGCACGGACCGGCCGATTGTGGTGCTCGAACCCAGCTGCGCGGCGGCACTGAAGAAGGACCTGCCCGAGCTGGTGCACACGGAACAGGCCCGCCGCGTCGCGGGCCGGATCCGCAGCTTTGCCACCGCAGTCACCGAACTGGCCGCCGCAGGCTGGGAACCCGAGTGGCCGGCGGGCAAGGCACCGGCGGGCGTCACCGTGCAGACACACTGCCACGAATACTCCGTCTTCGGCGCCGCCAGCCAGCGTGCGGCCCTGGCCGCCGTCGGCATCGCCAATGTCACGGAAGCCACCGGCTGCTGCGGCGTGGCCGGCAACTTCGGCTTTGAGGCCGAGCACTACGACGTCTCCATGAAGGTCGCCGAGCAGGCACTGGTCCCGGCACTGGCCGCCAAACCGGACAACCCCGTGCTGGCGGACGGCTTCAGCTGCCTGATGCAGGTGGCCCAGCTGGAACCGGGCCGCAGCGCCGGACACCTGGCCCAACTGCTGGACCCCAAAAACCTGGAAAACCAAGAGTAAGGACTCCCCATGACAGTTCAGACCCCCTCCAAGACCTCAACGGCAGCGGCAGCGGCTGCGCCGTCGGCCAGGGCAGCCCGCGTCCGCGAGCTGATCGCGGCCATCCGCACCGACCTGCTGATCGACGGCGAATGGACTCCCGCCGCCTCCGGCAAAACGTTCCAGGTCCTCAATCCCGCCACCGGCGAGGCCATCGCCACCGTCGCTGACGGTGGACCGGAGGACGCCGAACGCGCGATCGCCGCCGCCGGCCGGGCGCAGAAGGCCTGGGCGCGAACGGCGCCACGGGAGCGCAGCGAAATCCTGCGCCGCGCCTTCGAACTGGTCATGGAACGCCAGGACGACCTGGCCCTGGTGATGACCACGGAAATGGGCAAGCCGCTGGCCGAAGCCAGGGGCGAGGTTGCCTATGCGGCCGAGTTCTTCCGCTGGTTCTCGGAGGAGGCCGTGCGCATCGGCGGCGACCACACCACCACGGGCGACGGGAAGAACCGCATCCTGGTCACCAAGGAACCCGTGGGCCCGTGCGTGCTGGTCACACCGTGGAATTTCCCGCTGGCCATGGGCACCCGAAAGATGGGCCCGGCGATCGCTGCCGGCTGCACCATGGTCTTCAAACCGGCCGAACTGACCCCGTTGAGCTCGCTGGCACTGGCCGGCATCCTGGAGGAAGCAGGCCTGCCCAAGGGCGTGTTGAACATCGTCACCACCTCCAAGGCCGGCAGTGTGGTGGAACCCTGGATGGACAGCGGGATCGCCCGCAAGATCAGCTTCACCGGATCCACCGAGGTGGGCCGCATCCTGCTGCAGCAGGCCGCCCGAAACGTCATGCGCTCCTCGATGGAACTGGGCGGCAACGCCCCGTTCATCGTGTTTGCGGATGCCGATCTGGACAAGGCGGTGGAGGGAGCCATGGTGGCGAAGATGCGCAACATGGGCGAGGCCTGCACCGCCGCCAACCGGATCTTCGTGCACCGCTCCGTAGCCGATGAGTTTTCCCGCCGGCTGGCCGGCCGGATGGCGGCACTGCGGGTGGGCAACGGGGCCGAGGACGGCACCGACGTAGGCCCGCTGGTGGAGGAGAAGGCCCGGGAAAAGGTGCAGACCCTGGTGGACGATGCCGTCCGGCGCGGCGCCACCGTGGTCACCGGCGGCTCCCGCCCGGAGGGCCCCGGCTTCTTCTACACCCCCACGGTGCTGGCCAATGTCAGCCCCGAATCGGAGCTGATGTCCACGGAGATCTTTGGCCCCGTGGCCCCGGTCATTCCGTTCGACGACGATGAGCAGGTGATGGAGTGGGCCAACGGCACGCCCTGGGGCCTGGTGGGCTACCTGTTCACCCAGGACCTGGACCGCGCGCTGCGCTTCGGCGACGAACTGGAGGTGGGGATGGTGGGACTGAACACCGGCCTCGTCTCCAATCCGGCCGCACCTTTTGGCGGTATTAAGCAGTCCGGACTGGGCCGGGAGGGCGGCCGGCTGGGCATCGAAGAGTTCCTTGAGACCAAGTACATGGCCATCCCGCGCGGCTGAAAGACCCACACGGCTCGCCGCCGCGAAGATTGCTGCAGCTGCGGACGGGTGCTGGGGACGATTCCACGGCACCTGTCCGCAGCTGCTGCATTTGAGGGACCAGTGTCCTTTTGATGGCAGGCGATTTGTGTGAGCCGGACCACAGAGCCTAGAATTGTAAACAATCTACCAATCAAAATCTAAGGTGGCTTTCTTGCTGTTCAGCGATGAGGAATACGGCGCCCGGCTAGCCGGAGTGCGCGTGCGGATGGCCAAGCAGGGCCTGTCCGCGCTGTTGGTCACGGACCCGGCCAACATCTACTATCTGACCGGCTACAACGCCTGGTCGTTCTACACCCCGCAGCTGGTCTTTGTGCCCGCGGACGGACCGATGCTCCTCTTCGCCCGCGCCATGGACGCCGACGGAGCCTTCCGCACCACCTGGTTGCCGCCCGAATGCATCGTCGGCTACCCGGAGCAGTACGTCCACCGCCCGCACGTGCACCCGTTCGACTGGGTGGCCTTTGCCCTGCGCGAGCGCTACCTGATTGCCCCGGCTGCCAAGGGCTGCGTGGGCCTGGAAATGGACTCCCACTTCTTCTCCCCGAAGGCCTACCGCTCGCTGGTCAATGCCATCCCGGAATGGACCCTGGTGGACAGCTTCGAACTGGTCAACTGGGTGCGCTCGGTCAAGTCCCCGGCGGAGGTGCAACTGATGCGCGGCGCCGCCCAGGTCTGCATGGCCGCCATGCATGCCGCGGTGGACGCGATCGACGTCGGCGTGCGGCAGTGCGACGCCGCTGCCGCCATCAGCCACGCGCAGATCAGCGGCGCGGCCGGCATTGGCGGCGACTACCCCGCGATCGTGCCGATGCTGCCCACCGGCGAGGCAGCGGATACCCCGCACCTGACCTGGAGCGAGGACAAATTCCAACCCGGCCAGGCCGTCGTCGTCGAACTTGCCGGCGCACACCAGCGGTACCACACCCCACTGGCCCGCACCATCACCCTGGGCAAGAAGCCGGAGCGCCTGGCGAAGCTGGCCGACGCCGTCGCCGACGGCCTCAACGCCGTGCTCACCGAGGTCCGTCCGGGCGTCCCGGTGCGCGAGCTGGCCAGGACCTGGAACTGGACGTTGGCCAAGTACGGCCTGGAAAAGCCTTCCCGGATCGGCTACTCGATCGGCGTCGGCTACCCGCCGGACTGGGGCGAGCGCACCATCTCCATCCGCTCAGAGGACGAATCCGTGCTGGCCGAGAACATGACCTTCCATCTGATCGGCGGGATGTGGATGGACAACTACGGCTACGAACTCTCCGAATCCATCCGCGTCAGCGCCGACGGCGTGGAAACCTTCACCAGCTTCCCGCGCGAACTGATCCAGAAAGGCAGCTAGGCCATGACCGTTGACCAATTTGCCCCACATGCCCAATCCAAATCCCCCGGCCTGCCGCTGGCAGACCGGGCTGCCAGCCTGGTGGGCTCGGTGATCGACTCCAGCACCTCGCTGCTGGCGGCCCAGACACACGACATTGTCCGCTTCGCCATGGGCTCGCCTGCGGATGAGGCCGTTCCGCTGGCCGAATTCCGCGATATTGCGGACAAGGTGATCAATCACAGCTCCATGACCTACGGCGCCACCGAGGGCGAGCCGGAGCTGCTCCGGGAACTGGTCGGCTACCTGGCCGGGACTTCCGATCCCACCGCGGAGGAGCGCGTCACCATCACCGCGGGCGGCATGCAGGGCCTGGACCTGGCCTGCAAGATCTTCATCAACCCGGGCGACCTGGTCATCGTGGAAAGCCCCACGTATACCAACGGCAGCGCCACGGCGCTGAGCTACGGCGCGGACCTGCTCGAGGCGCCCATCGACCAGGACGGGCTGATTGTCGAGGCCCTGCCGGAGCTGGTGGCCGCGGCCGGACGGACCCCGAAGGCCATCTACACCATCCCGAACTTCCAGAACCCCTCCGGCACCACCCTCTCGCTGCCGCGACGGCTGCAGCTGCTGGAGCTGGCGCACCAGTGGAACGCCGTTATCATCGACGACGACCCCTACGGCCTGCTGCGCTTCCAGGGCGAGGACCTGCCCTCCCTGCAGGCACTGAGCCCGGCGGATCCGCTGCTCTTCTCCGTGCGCACCTTCTCCAAGATCCTGGCCCCGGGCCTGCGCGTGGGCTGGGTGGACACGGACCCGGCGCTGCGCCAGCTGGTGATCAACGCCAAGCAGGCCATGGACACCTGCACCAACGTCCCGGCCCAGCACATCGTGGCCGAGTTCATCCGCCGCGGCGGCCTGGACAGCCACCTTGAGGGCCTGCGCACGGAATACCGGCGGCGCAAGGACTCGATGCAGGAAAGCCTGCGCCGGAACCTGGGCAACCGGGTCACCAGCACGGATCCCGAGGGCGGCTTCTTCCTCTGGCTCACCCTCCAGGGCCAGGACGCACGGATCTCCACCCGCCGCCTCTTCGAGACCGCCCTGGCGGAAGGCGTGGCGTTCATCCCGGGGCCGGCCCTGTCCGCCGGCGGGAAGTTCGATGACGCCCTGCGGCTTTGTTTCGCCTCCACCACCCCAGAACGCGCCGAGGAAGGCATCGTCCGGCTGCGGCGGGCCATGGACCGCGAGCTGACAGGCCTGGCCGGCGGAGCCAGCGCGTGAGCGCCGCCGCCGCGCCGGAGGGCACGATGACGGAGGGCGCCGCGCCCGAGAGCACTTCGCTTACGGCGCTTGAGGAACGCGTCCTGGCCCTGATCTCCGAATCCGAGCTGGTTTCCCTCACCAGCGCCTTAGTTGCCGCGGGCGGTGAGAACCCCGGCGGGACCGAAGAAGCCACCGTG
>DATIMB010000159.1:0-1746 GCA_035475875.1 Micrococcaceae bacterium | reverse complement strand
GCCTGGCCACGGCGGCCGGAATCCTGGTGGACCACCGACTGCAGGCCCACCACGACGAGCGGGTATATGCCATCGGCGACTGCGCGGAAATCCGCTGCCTGGATGCGCGGTGCCTGGCATGCCGGCATTCGTCGGGACCGCACGGACTGATCGGACCGGGCTGGCGGCAGGCCGAATGGCTGGCCGGGCAGCTGGCGGAGCTGGCCGCAGGCCCTGTGCCGGCAGCGAAGGCTGTGCTGCCGGGGAATTTCGTATTGGCCGGGAATGCCGCGCTGGCAGCGAATTCCATGCTGGCAGGAAGCGCGGTGCGGAAGCCCCCGGAACCGATGCCGGTCCGGGAACCGCTGCCGGCTGAAGAGCCGCCGGTGATCCTGCTCAAGGCCCGCGGCATTGACCTTGCCGCAGCCGGGAATGCCGGAGCCGATCCCTGGGACGAGGAACTGCTGCAGGCCGGCTCCGCGCCCGGTCGGCCCCGCCTGCAGGTGGCGCTCTGGGCGGATCCGGAGCACGGGCGCTACGTCAAAATGTGCACCCGGGACGGCGTGCTGGAAGGGCTGGTCTGCATCGGAATGCCACGCACCGCGGCGGAACTGGTGCTGCTCTTTGAACGCGGCGCGGAACTGCCGGCGGACCGGTCAGGCCTGCTGCGGCTCGACGGTCCGGAACAGCTGCTGGGATCCTCCGGGTCCTCTGCCGGTGCAGCGGGGGTGGCCACGGATCCGGAGCACATAGTGTGCCGCTGTGCTGGCGTCAGCCGGGGCCGCATCCAGACTGCTGTCGGGGAAGGATGCGGCACGGTCGCGGAGGTGTCCGGCAGCACCCGGGCCGGGACAGGCTGCGGTGGCTGCCACGACAGCATCCGGGAGCTGATCGAGCGGCATTTCCAGCCCGTTGCAGGCTGAACGGATCCGTTGCTACTCGTGGACGTGCAGCCGGCGTGCCGCCTCGGAAATCGAACCGCTCAGCGACGGGTACACGGTGAAGGTCCGGGCGACGTCGTCGACGTGCAGTTTCTGCGTCACCGCGAGCGCTATCGGGAAGATCAGCTCCGAGGCGCCCTGGCCCACCACGACGCCGCCTATCACCGTACCGGATCCCTTCCGGGCAATGATCTTCACGAACCCGTCCTGGAAATTGCGCATCTTGGCCCGGGCGTTGGTCTTCAGTGACAGCTTGACCACATCGCCCTGGTAGCGGCCGGATTCCAGGTCAGCCTCGGACACCCCTACGGAGGCGATTTCCGGCGTGGTGAAGATATTGGAGGACACCTGGTTCAGCTTCAGCGGGCGGACACTGTCCCCCAGCAGGTGGGCGATCGCGATCCGGCCCTGCATCGCCGCCACCGAAGCCAGTGCCAGCACACCGGTGCAGTCCCCCGCAGCGTAGACGTTGGACGCCGTGGTGCGGGAGACGCCGTCGACCTTAATGTGCCCGCTTTCGGCCAGCTCGACGCCGGCCGCCTCCAGGCCGATGCCCGACGTGTTGGGGATGGAGCCGACGCAGACCAGGCAGTGGCTGCCGGTCACCGTGCGGCCGTCGCTGAGGGTGACCAGGACGCCGTCGTCGGTCCGCTGAACCCCGCTGGCCCGCGAATGCGAGAGTACCGTCATGCCGCGGCGGGCAAAAACGTCTTCCAGGACCTGGGCCGCGTCGGTGTCCTCACCGGGGAGCACCTGGTCGCGGCTGGAAACCAGCGTGACCTTGGAGCCCAGCCCGTTGTACGCGGAGGCGAATTCCGCCCCGGTG
>DATIMB010000158.1:0-7025 GCA_035475875.1 Micrococcaceae bacterium | reverse complement strand
CCCGCCCCCCATTGCGCGCACCGAGTCCACATTCAGCTGGGCGACCAGCCGGTCCCCCGCCACGATGGGACGGTGGTGCGTGAAGCGCTGTTCCGCGTGCACCACCCGGGAAAAGTCGATCCCGGCCTCCGGGTCAGCAATAAGCTGCGCGTCGGCCCGCTGGGCAACGATGATGGCAAAGGTGGGCGGAGCCACCAGGTCGGCATGGCCCAGTCTCCGGGCGGCCTCTACGTCAAAATGTGCCGGATGGCCAGCCTTCACCGCCCGGGCAAATTCGCGGATCTTCTCGCGGCCTACGTCGTAGACATCAGCCGCCGGGTAGCTGCGGCCTTGCAGGTCCGGATTGATAGTCATTCGACAAGCCTATAGCCCGGGCGGGCTGGGGCCCGAACCGTCCGGAACCGTCCCGAACAGTTAGTCAGGATCGCTGAGCGGCAACTCCATCTGGAACCCGCAACGGCAATGCAGCACCCTGGTCTGCAAGTAGACATCCAGCAGCGCCGACGAATCATCATCCGTGGGCATTGACGCGGTGATGGTCTGGTCCCTTGGCGCGCCGAGCGTCATCGGCTCCCCGCAGTGCAGGTAGGTGCCCTCCATACTGGTATACGGCATCACCGGAAAGCCCCGCAGCAGTCTCGGGTTGACCAGGTCCAGCCGCGTCCGGTGCCCGTAGTAGCTGTCGCATTCAGCACACGTGTAGCTGATTTCCATCAGGCCTTCCTTACCGAAAGGAACGGGTTCGACAGCCTCCACGATGAGGTACTCGTCCGTTCCGCAGATGCCGCACCATGGTTGGTCGCCATTTTCCGCTCCCGCGTGTTCCGGTGATGGCAGTTGAGCTCCAGGCCTCATTACCTTTACTCCCTCGCATGAATTGTCCCCAAACAGCCCTCTGCTAAGCAGACTTAGTGTACCGAAGGGTGTTAGCGACGTCCAGCAGGGGAGACGGTTTGGACGCCTACCGGCGTGGCCGTTAGCCGGGATGGCGGGGCAGTTTTGGATCCCTTAGCGATCCCGGATCCGCCTCCGCACGGCACGGCCGCGGACGACGAGTCCAGCCACGTGCAGCACCAGGCCCACCGCGATGAAGGGCAGCCCGGTCAGCATCAGCCCCCGGTCCTGCACATTGGCTCCGATGACCGTGAGGACCAGGCCCAGGGCAATGACGCCCATGGCGCTGAAGACTAGCGCCTTGTAGAGAGGGCCGGAGGTTTCCCAGAATTCGTTCAGCACCGTCCAAGTCTACCGGCGTGCGCTGCGGGACAACGTGCGCGGGTAGACAGGCTGCCTGCAGGACACTCCGTGTCGGCTTGATAGGATCCGGGCGGAGTCGGGGCGTCCGGTCCGGTGCCTGCTCGGTCCGATCCGGACGCATCTGGGCCGCATCCGGGCCGGTGCCGTTCGTAGCGGTAGGACTTTGGCGGTGTTTTCCCCCGATTGGGGCCTTTCCGGGCTGAAAGTCCTACCCCCGCGATCGTTTCCGCTGCGCCCCGGGTTTTTGTGTGGCATGGCAGTCGTCCAGCAAGCGGCCGACGGCGTCCGTGCAGTTAGCAGCCGACGTCCCGAGCCGTCGTCTCCAGCAGAGGTCAGTGCGCGGGCTGGACGCCGAAGGCGACGGCGAGCTTCATGATCTTCTGCGCCCGGCCAAGCCGCGGCAGGTCCGAACCGTCCCGGATGACGCCGCCGCGGGCGTCGAAATCAGCCATGAAGTCGGTGGCCCAGGCAACATCGGTCGGCGTCGGGCTGATGACCTCGTTGATGATGGTGGTCTGGTCCGTGGCCAGGCAGAGCTTGCCGGTCATACCCATGGAAACGGTGATGGCGGACTGCTCGCGCAGGATCGGGTGGTTGGTGCCGACGGTGGGTCCGTCGATGGGACCGGGGAGGCCGCCAACCCGGCTGGCAACCACCAGTTTGGCACGGGGGTAGGCCATCGCCTCACGGTCCGCACTCATGCCGGTGTCGCGGCGGAAGTCGCCGGAGCCGAATGCCAGGCGGAAGGCGCCTTCGGCACGGGCAATGTTGTTGGCTTCCTCGATGCCGACAGCCGACTCGACCAGGGCCAGCACGCGGGTTTTGCCGTCGAGGCGGTGGTAGGTCTCCTTGACCTGCTCGGCGTTCTCGGTCTTGGCGAGCATCACGCCCAACAGCCCGGGGTTGTTGCGCAGCCCGGCAACGTCCTCGGCCCAGAAGTCCGAGTACACGTCGTTGATCCGCACCCAGGCCTGCCCGCCGTTGTGCAGCCACTCGATGACGTCGGCCCGGGCCGAAGCCTTGTTGACCGGGTCCACCGCGTCCTCGATGTCCAGCACGATCGCGTCAGCGCGCGAGTTGGCCGCCTCGTCGAAGCTCTCCGGCTTGGTGGCCGGAACCAGCAACCAGGAGCGGGCGATGTCCGCCGGGATGTTGCGGGTACGGGAGGGCGGGACGGAAGCGGCGAGGTCGGCGGCTGAAGAAGACATGTATCTACCGTATATCCACGTCCGGCCTGCTGGGATCCGGAAGGCCTCTCCGGACACGACCAATACGAACGAAAGTGCGGCCGAAGGCCACCAACGGTGCCGGATCGTTCCGGTGAGGGACCCGGGGAGAGGAAGTCCTCGGGCCCCTCGCCGGACCGGGAAACCAAACCTAGGCGATCCAGGCGGTGCTGTCCGCGGGGAGCTTGCCGTCGGCCAGCGGGGAGCTGCTGACGACGACGGTCCCCTCCGGCAGTGCCACGGGCTCGGCGCCGAAGTTGGTCACCGACTGCCAGCCTCCCGGGCGGACAAAGTGCAGCACGTCCGGTGCGGACGGCACCCACTGAAGTTCCTCGGCGGCCTGCAGCCGGTGGCGCAGCTCAAGGGCGCGGCGGTACAGCTCCAGTGTGGACGAACTGTCGCCGTCCTGGGCCTGGACCGAGTAGGCACCGAACCACTCCGGCTGCGGCAGGTGCGCCCCGCCGTCGCCGAAGCCGAACGACTTGCCCTCCACCGTCCAGGGCAGCGGCACGCGGCAGCCGTCGCGGCCCTTTTCCACGCCGAAATTGCGGAAGAAGGAAGGGTCCTGCCGGTCGGCATCGGGAATGTCCGCCACCTCGGGCAGGCCCAGCTCCTCGCCCTGGTACAGGTAGGCCGAACCGGGCAGCGCGAGCATCAGCAGACTGGCCGCCCGTGCCCGCCGCTGGCCCAGCTCGATGTCCAGTTCCGGGGTGGTCCCGCCGGAGAGCAGCCAGGCCTTGCCGTCCTGGCCCTTCCCTCCCTGGCCGTCCCGGCCCCCGCCCTTGGGCAGGCCGTAGCGCGTGGCGTGACGGACGACGTCGTGGTTGGAAAAGACCCAGGTGGAGGAGGTCCCGGAATGCTTGGCCTCGCTCAGGTTCTTGGTGATGATGGCGTGGAACTGCTCCGCGTCGAAGTCGGCCAGCAGCAGGTCGAAGTTGAAGGCCTGGCCCAAACCCTCCGGGCTGGCGTACCGGGCGCGCCGGGAGGCATGCACCCAGGCCTCGGCGACGGCGGTGCGCGGCGGGGTGTACTGGTTGAACAGCTCGCGCCATTCCGCGTAGATCTGGTGCACCTCGTCACGGTCCCAGAACGGGTGCGAGCCGTCCAGCAGTTCGCCCTCGGTGCCCAGCTCGGCCTTGGAGGGCAGCGGGTGGGTCATGTCTTTGGTTAGCGCGTGCGCCACGTCCACCCGGAAGCCGTCCACGCCGCGGTCGGACCAGAAGCGCAGGGTCTTGAGGAAGTCGTCGCGGACTTCGCGGTTGTCCCAGTTCAGGTCCGGCTGTTCCGGGGCGAAAAGGTGCAGGTACCACTGCCCGGGGGTGCCGTCCGGCTCCGTGATGCGTTCCCAGGCACTGCCGCCGAAGACGGAGTCCCAGTCCGACGGCGGCAACGCCCCGTCCGGGCCCTGGCCGTCCCGGAAGATGTAGCGCTCGCGGGCCGGGGAGCCCTTCGGGGCGGCCAGCGCTTCCTGGAACCAGGCGTGCCGGTTGGAGGAGTGGTTGGGGACGATGTCCGTGATCAGCTTGATCCCGGCCCGGTGCAGGGCGGCGGCCATCGCATCGAAGTCCTCCAGCGTGCCCAGTTTGGGGTCCACGTCGCGGTAGTCGTCCACGTCGTAGCCGCCGTCCGCCAGTGCGGAGGGGTAGAACGGGCTCAGCCAGACGGCGTCGATCCCCAACGAGGACAGGTACGGCACCTTGGCGGTGATGCCCTTGAGATCGCCCAGCCCGTCGCCGTTGGAATCGGAAAAGCTGCGCGGGTAGATCTGGTAAACAGCCGCCTGGCGCCACCAGTTCGGATCCGCCATGCGCTCGGCCAGGGAACGAGCCGGGGAAAGATTTGCCAACGTGGCAGTGGAAGACACAGGGGTTTCCTTAATCGCTTGGGGAGGGATGCTGCGGGGCGATGACGGGCCATCCGCAGGACGAGGTGGAGGGATGGCGGACCGCTTTCAGATAGAATCTAAATTTACTACCTCATAATATTGTGGGTGGAGCGGACGGAGAGGTCAAGCGCCAATGACGGAGACCACGGGGGCCACCCCGCAGACGCTCCGGCGGCTCAACGCCCGCACCCTGCTGGAGGTGCTGCGCTCCTCCGGCGCCCTCACCGCAACCGGGCTCATGGAGGCCACCGGGCTTAGCCGGGCCACCGTCATCGCCATCTGCGCGGACCTGATCCGGATGGGCTGGGTGCAGGAACTGGAAAACCAGCGGGACTTCGGCGAGTACCTGAAGGGACGCCCGGCGCGCCGGTTCGAACTCAACGTCCGCGCCGGCTACGTGCTGGGCATCGATATCGGCGCCGCCAAGACCGTGGTGGTGCTGGCAGACTTGCGCGGAGAAACGGTGGCAAGGGCCAGCCGTCCCTTCCGCGGACGCCAGATCTCCGCTGCCGAGCGGGTGGACCTGGTCGACTCGGCCGCCCTGGAGGTGCTGGAGGCTGCCGGAACCACGCCCGGGAAGGTCCTGGCCGCCGGCGCCGGCCTGGCCGCACCGATCGACCGCGACGGGAACGTCGTCGTCGCCCAGGCATTCTGGGGAATGTTCGACGTCGGCCTGCGCGCCGCGCTGCTGGAGCGCCACGGCTGGCCGGTGCTGCTGGAGAATGACGCCAACCTGGCCGCCCTCGGAGAACGCTGGCGCGGCCGGGCCCGCGGCGTGGAGGATGTGGCCGTGCTGCTCTCCAGCGAACGGTTCGGCGCCGGACTCGTGGAGTCCGGGCGGCTGCTGCACGGCAGCCGCGGCAGCGCCGGCGAGATGGCCTACCTGGACATGGTGCACGGCGTCGGCAGCCCCGAGGGCATCGCCAGCCTGGCCCGGCAGTGGGCGGCGGAGGCGCTGGCCGGCAACGCGGAGACAGCGCTGCGCGCCCTGGCCAGCGGAAGCACGGCCCTGACCGCCGAGATGGTCTTTGCCGCGGCCGACGACGGCGATGCGGTTGCCATGGGCATCCTGGGCCGGCTCTCCGAGCGGATGGCCCGCGTGATCGCCTCGTTGGGAACCCTGTTCAACCCTGAGCTGGTGGTCATTGGCGGGGCCGTCTCGGCCTCCGCCGGTGCCCTCCTGGAGGACATCACCGCCCTGCTGCCCCGCTTCACGGCCACCCCGCCGCGCGTGGCTGCCTCCACCCTGGGTGACGAGATTGTCTCGCTCGGCGCCGTGCGGCATGCGCTGGACTATGTGGAGGAGCGGGCGCTGGACATCAAACTGGCGGACTGACGAGCACTCCGGGCTGACGAGCACGCCGGGAAGACGGGTACCTGTCGCTCAGCGTTTCTCATCCGGCATGATCATGGTGCGCAGATCCAGCTGGCGCAGCACCCGGTCCGCCACCTCCGGGTCGGTGTCCGGCTCGTTCCGGGCCTCCACCACCTCCTGGCGCGCAGCATCCAAAGCAATGGTCTGGACGGCCACGGCCAGTTCCCGTGCCCGCGAGCGCGCCTCCTGGCCGGATCCACCCGGTCCCGAGGTACCCGTCAGGTCCGCGTAAAGCCGCCGCATCCTTTCGCGCACCAGGTCAAGCTGCTCCGGCGGCAGTGCCCGGATCCGATCGTTGCTTTTGAGCGCCGCGAGCGCCGCATCCTGGGCACGGCGGGCCAGCAGCCTGGCCGCGTCACGCTCTTCGGAGCCGTCCTCCGCCACGTTAAGGACCTTCACCAGCCAGGGCAGCGTCAGCCCGGGCACGACCAGGGTGGCCAGCAGCACCGCGCAGGCGACCACCAGCAGCACGTCCCGGCCCGGGAAGGCGCTGCCGTCTGCCAGGGACAGCGGCATCGCCAGGGCCAGCGCCAGGGTAGCCAGACCGCGCATGCCGCACCAGGTTAGGACCAGGACTTCCTTGGCCGAGGTTGGCACCAGTCCGCCGTCGCGCCGGCGTGCCAGTCCCGCCAGCAGCGCCAGCCAGCCGAAGCGCACCGCGAAGACCAGGAGGCACACCACCACGGCCACCGGAATCATGCCCACCACGGCGGCGCCTTCGTCCTGGAGCACATGCCGGATTTCCAGTCCCACCAGGCCGAAGGCCAGCCCGGTCACCAACAGTTCCACCACGTCCCAGAACGCGGCGCGGGTGATCCGCTCGGCCGCGTCCTGGGGACGCGAATGCCGCTTGATCTCCAGTGCGGTGACGACGACGGCGACGACGCCAGAGGCATGCACCTCCTCGGCCAGGATGTAGGCCACGAAGGGCACCACCAGGGTCACGGCGCTGCGCGCCACCATCGAGGTGATCAGCCGGGTGACCAGCATGGTGACCCAGCCCATCAGGATGCCCAGGACAATGGCCAGCACCGCGCCCAGGACGAACTGCAGCACCACGCCAGCGCCGATGCCGTTCCCGGCGACCGTTGCGGCCACCGCGGCCTGGAAGATCACGATGGCGGCCGCGTCGTTGAAGAGTCCTTCGCTTTGCAGCATGGTGGTCAGCCGGCGGGGCAGATGCACGCGCCCGGAAACGGACTCGACGGCGACCGGATCCGGAGGGGCCACCATGGCACCCAGGGCAATGGCAGCCGGGACACCGATGCTGGGGATCATCAGC
>DATIMB010000157.1:0-4109 GCA_035475875.1 Micrococcaceae bacterium | reverse complement strand
CACGATCTGGCCGTCGGCCATGAACACGACGCGGTCCGCTGCGCGGCGGGCAAAGCCCATCTCGTGCGTGACCACGATCATGGTCATGCCCTCTTTGGCCAGGCCCACCATGACGTCCAGCACCTCGTTGATCATTTCCGGATCCAGCGCCGAGGTGGGTTCATCGAAGAGCATGACCTTGGGCTTCATGGCCAGCGCGCGGGCAATGGCGACGCGCTGCTGCTGGCCGCCGGAGAGCTGGGCCGGCAGTTTGGCGGCCTGGTGGCCGACGCCGACCCGCTCCAGCAGCGCCATGGCCTGCTTCTCCGCCTCCGCCTTGGATGTGCCCTTGACCTTGATGGGTCCCAGCGTGACGTTTTCCAGGATCGTCTTGTGGGCGAAGAGGTTAAAGGACTGGAAGACCATGCCGACGTCGGCCCGCAGCCGGGCGAGTTCCTTGCCTTCGGCGGGAAGTTCCTTGCCGTCGATGCGGATCTGGCCGTCGTCGATGGTTTCCAGGCGGTTAATGGCCCGGCAGAGGGTCGACTTGCCGGATCCGGATGGACCAATGACGACGACGACCTCGCCCTTGCGCACCTGCAGGTTGATCTCCTGCAGCACGTGCAGTGCGCCGAAGTGCTTGTTCACCGCGGTCAGTTCCACCAGCGCGGGGGAGGCAGCTTGACTAGTCATGGAACAAATCTACCGAAACTTTGTGTGTGGCCGGGCACATTGAGGCCGGATCGGTGCGAATCGTGACGCTAAAGAGATGTGGAAAAAGCAGGAAACCTATGAAAAAGACCTGTGAATCGGCGGGCGAAAAAATTGGCGCCGCGGTGCCAGGATTTCCGCTGGACGCGCCGCAGGAGCCCATGCAGCCGTCGTGCAATAGCCTTAGGGGATGAGTGCACCCAGCGAACCGAAACGTCCCGGTGATGCCCGCCGGAAGGGCCCCGTCGAACTGCGCCGCAGCCAGGCCAAGGGGTCCACCTCTGACGCGCGACTGCTGGACACCCGGACCGCCGGCGAATTCACCAGCACAGACCCCTGGCGGGTACTGCGGATCCAAAGCGAATTCGTCGAAGGCTTCGGCGCGCTGGCCAATGTAGGCCCGGCGGTAAGCGTTTTCGGCTCCGCACGTACCCGGCCGGGAACTGCCTTCTATGAGACGGGCGTGGAGGTGGGCCGGCGGCTGGCGGAGGCGAATATTGCCGTGATCACCGGCGGCGGGCCGGGATCCATGGAGGCGGCCAACAAGGGTGCCTGCGAGGCCGGCGGACTTTCGATCGGGTTGGGCATCGAACTGCCCTTTGAACAGGGCATGAACGAGTGGGTGGATCTGGGCGTCAACTTCCGCTACTTCTTTGCCCGCAAGACGATGTTCGTGAAATACGCACAGGGATTCATTGTGCTGCCGGGCGGACTGGGCACGCTGGATGAACTGTTCGAAGCGATGGTGCTGGTACAGACGCAGAAGGTCACGTCATTCCCGATTGTGCTGATCGGCAAGGACTTCTGGACCCCGCTGCTGGCCTGGGTCCGAAACACTCTGGTTGAGGGCGGGCTGGTTTCGCTTCGCGATCTGGAGATCATCCAACTCGCCGACAGTGCAGCCGAAGCGGTCTCCCTGGTGCTTGCCGGCGGGGTGGAACGCCGCAACAAAGCCGCCGGACAGTAGCGGTTCACAGCCGTTCCCCGCAGCCGGCCGGCGGTGCATCTGGCACCATGGTGCAGTGAGCTATTTCCTGATCTTTCTGGCCCTTGCCGTGGCCGGCGCCGTGGGCCTCTACCTGGTGGGGCTGAACCGGCACTCGGGGGACCGGGAGAACGCGGCACTGGCCGACGGCCTGGCCGAGCCGGTTGCCAACCTTCCGGCCGTGCTGCTGCCGGAGGTGCCCCGGCCCGAGGATGTGGACCGGGTGCGCTTTTCGCTGGGCCTGCGGGGATACCGGATGGACCAGGTGGATGAGGTGCTGGACCTGCTCCGCGACCAGCTGGCCGGAAAGGACCGGCGGATCGCCGAACTGGAGGCGCGGTTGCGGGATGGGTCCTGAGGTGTTCCGGGCTACAGACCCGGGCAGCGGACCGGAACCGGGAGCCGGGGAGCCATCTACGCCGGGATCGGGGGAACGTTCCGCACTGGAGCACCCCGCGACGGGACCGGGCGGGAATCCGCGGACGCTGAACGGCCACCAGACGGCGGTTGGCTCCCGGCAGACCTTCAATGATCTGCTCTGGGGTTGGGTTACCGCCGGCGCTGCGATGCTGGGCCGCTGGCCCTGGTGGCTGCGGATCACGCTGATCTATGCGGTGGCCCGCTTTATCTCCTTCTGCATTTTCGTGGCGGTTGCCCGGCAGCAGGGCACCAATCCCTGGGGTGCCGCGCACCCGGACTATCTGCACTTCATCGGCATCTGGGACAGCGACTGGTACAAGGGCATCTTCAGCAACGGCTACCCGCAGACGCTGCCGCGCAATGCCGGCGGCACCGTGGTGGAGAATAACTGGGCCTTCTACCCGCTGTACCCCTTCCTGGTCCGCGCCATCAATGCGCTCACCGGACTGGACTGGCTGGTGCTGGCTCCGGCCGTCTCACTCTTGGCCGGCCTCGGCGCGGCCCTGGTCATCTACCTTCTGTTCCGCCGCATCGCGAGCGTTCAGGCCGCAACCTGGGGCGTCGTCTACTTTGTCACCTTTCCGGTCTCCCCGGTCCTTCAGGTGCCCTACGCCGAGTCCCTGAGCACGCTCCTGATCGCCGGCTCGCTGTACCTGCTGCTGCGCCGGCGGTACCTGTGGGCCGCCCCCGTGGTGGTGCTGATGTGCATGGCACGCCCGGTCGGGGTGCCGTTCGCCGCCGTGGTGGCCGCCCATCTGCTGCTGCGCTGGTGGCGCGGCAGCAGGGGAGCGCTGGAACGGCGGGAACCGTTTGGCCCGCGGGAGCTGGCCGCGGGCATCGTGCTGCTGCTGGTCAGTACCGCGGCCGCGTTCGCTTGGCCGGTCATCGCCTGGCTGGCGACCGGGAACAGGAATGCCTACACGGACAGTGAAATGGCCTGGCGGGGCGGTCCGCTGGCCCTGTTCAGGCCGTGGTTTGATACCGGAAACTTCCTCTTCGGCCCGTTCTGGGGCACGGTGGCTCCCATTGCCCTGGTGCTGCTGTTCGCGCTGTACCTGAATACCAAAGCCGTGCGGGCCCTCGGCGCCGACCTGCGGGTGTGGTGTGCTGTCTACTCCGCGTACCTGCTGGCCGTGCTCGCGCCGCAGACCAGCACGTTCCGGATGCTGCTGCCGCTGTTCCCGCTGGCCCTGGCCACAGCGCTTCTCTCCCGTTCGCGAGCCTACCGCGGCGCCGTCGTCGTCCTCTTTGTTTTGCTGCAGATTGTCTGGGTGACATGGCTGTGGGCTTGGGCGCAGCTGCCCGGCGGCGGGGACTATCCGCCCTAGCCGGAGGGCCCTTAGCCGGGGTGCGATTGGCTCCAATCCGGCATCTACGGGATAATGGTGTGAGCGAACGAACACGGACAGATCAACTTGTCCCAGCCTGGGCGGCAGCCATTTGCCACTGCCCGGCTGACGTTACTCCGCGGAGGCGCCCCCAGCTGTGGACCGCGTACGGACACAATCCGTGCGGGATGTATGGCTGGGTCCGTGTCCGCACACTGTAAAGGGGAATGCCAGATGGCGGCGATGAAGCCCAGAACCGGGGACGGTCCGATGGAGGTCACCAAGGAGGGACGAAGCCTGATCATGCGTGTCCCGCTGGAAGGTGGCGGACGCCTTGTCGTCGAACTGAACGCCGAAGAAGCCGAGCGGCTCAAGGACTGCCTGCTGGGCGTCACGGTCTAGCCGCACTGTCCCTCGGCAATACCGTTGCCGGGGGACGGGAAGTGTTGCCGGGGGACGGACAAGTCCTGGCCTATGCGCTGTTCTGCAATGACGAGGACCAGTACAGGTTTGCGCCCGACTCCGAGCTAACGGATCGCCGGTAACGGATCGCCGGACCCGCCCGCAGCGGGGCCGACGAACACGGGATCAGCAAAGGCGCCACCGGATTCGGCGCCCGGCTGCCGAGCGCGTATCTCAGCCGGGCGCGGGGACCGTCAGGACTTCTTTTCCAGCGTGGCCAACAA
>DATIMB010000156.1:0-1868 GCA_035475875.1 Micrococcaceae bacterium | reverse complement strand
CCTTCAACCAGATCACCACGCAGCTGGCCAAAATCCACGCCCGCAGCGGCGGCCAGCTCAGCGCCCCGGTGGTCATCCGCATTCCCTACGGCGGCGGCATCGGATCCATCGAACACCACTCCGAATCCCCGGAGGCACTGTTCGCCCACACCGCCGGGCTGCGGATCATCACGCCGTCGAACGCCCACGACGCCTACTGGATGATCCAGCAGGCCGTCGCCAGCCCGGACCCGGTCATCGTTTTTGAACCCAAGCGCCGCTACTGGCTCAAGGGGGAGGTCGACCCGCAGGCGCAGGCGATGGATCCGTTCCAGGCGCAGGTGCTGCGCACCGGGACGGACGCCACCATCGTTGCCTACGGGCCGCTGGTCCCGGTGGCCCTGGCTGCCGCCGATGCGGCGGCACAGGACGGGCACAGTGCCGAAGTCATTGACCTGCGCTCCATCTCGCCCATCGACTTCGACACCGTCACGGCCTCCGTGGAAAGGACCGGCCGGCTGATCATCGCCCATGAGGCCCCCACCTTCGGCGGCATCGGCGGTGAGATCGCGGCCCGGATCAGCGAACGCTGCTTCTACGCCCTGGAGGCGCCCGCGCTGCGGGTCGGCGGCTTCCACATGCCCTATCCGGTGGCACGGGTGGAGGAGCACTACCTGCCGGATATCGACCGCGTCCTCGAGGCGCTTGAGCGCGCAATGGCGTACTGAGGAGGCTGGCGTGTCGGAACTGAACACCTTTAAACTGCCGGACGTCGGCGAAGGCCTGACGGAAGCGGAGATCGTGTCCTGGAAGGTCAAGCTGGGTGACGTCGTCGCGATCAACGACGTGCTCGTGGAGATCGAAACCGCCAAGTCCATCGTGGAACTTCCCTCCCCCTACGCCGGCCTGGTGGCCCAGCTGCTGGTGGAGGAGGGGCAGACCGTGGAGGTCGGCACCCCGATCATCCGGATCGGCTCGGAGCAGCCTACGCCTATATACGGCACACCTGCCGCCCATCCCAAGGAGCCGGACGGAACCGCCTCGGCGTCCCCCGCCCCGGGCCCGCTGGTGGGTTCGGGCCCCAAGGCGGACGCGGTGACACGGCGACCCCGACGCCAGGTTCCTGGCGCTTCGCTTTCCCAGGGCACGACGACGGCGGCTCCCGGCGCAGCGGGCTACGGAGCCGGAGCGGCGGCGCAGGCGTCCCGCCCGGCAGCCGCGGGGGCGCCGCCGTCGTCGGAAGAGGCAAAACCGGCCCGCGTGCTGGCCAAGCCCCCGGTGCGCAAGGCGGCCAAGGACCTGGGCATCGACCTGGCGGACGTTTCCCCCACCGGCCGGCTGGGCGAGGTGACCAAGCGGGACCTGCTCAGCTACCAGGAGCAGCGCGCCGCCGAGCAGGCCGGGGCCGGCTCCTTCTGGCAGCACCCCAGCCCCGGCCGCCAGGCCGATGATGAGGCCCGGATCGAGCGGATCAGGGTCAAGGGCGTACGTAAAGCGACCGCGAAAGCCATGGTGGAAAGTGCTTTCAGCGCTCCGCACGTGAGCATCTTTGTTGACGTCGACGCCAGCCGGACCATGGAGTTCGTCAAGCGGCTGAAGGTGTCCCGCGACTTTGAGGGCATCAAGGTCTCGCCGTTGCTGATCCTGTCCAAGGCCGTGATCTGGGCCGCGGCCCGCAACCCTTCCGTCAATGCCACCTGGACCGGTGAGGAAATCATCGTCAAGCACTTCATGAACCTGGGCATCGCCGCCGCGACACCGCGCGGCCTGATGGTGCCCAACATCAAGGATGCGCAGGACCTGTCCCTGAAGGAACTGGCCATTGCCATCAATGAGCTGGCCACCACGGCCCGGGCCGGCCGCACCCAGCCTGCACAGATGCAGGGCGG
>DATIMB010000155.1:0-3003 GCA_035475875.1 Micrococcaceae bacterium | reverse complement strand
GCCGGGCCTTGCCGCCCGTCAATACAAACGTTAAGGCCACTCTCTTTGTGCCCGGATTGGGGAGAATTTTCGCGGTGAATTTCCTCGAAAGCCCTGCCCGCTGCCAGATGTAGATCAACACCATAAACTCCGGCGCCGGATTCGTCGCGCTTTTGCGGCATTTTATGCCAAAGGCTTAAGAAAAGCGTATGCCTACGTCCACAGCCGGCGACCGCGGGCTCCCGCCGTCCTCTGCAGCCGGCGACCGCGGGGTCCCGCCGTCCTCCGCAGCCGGCGACCACGGGGTCCCGCCGGGCCTCGCCGGGTGCCGGTGAAGCAGCTGGACCTATCCGGAGTGGACGGTTTTCCGCCACGCCTGCCTCGGTCGTAGGAAATCGCCTGCTTCGGTGGCAAAGTTTCGAATGAATGTAGTGCGAGGCTGGAGGCTTTTATGCAGGATCTACGGTTGGTGGGCGTCCATGACGATGGCGAACATCTGCTGCTCAGTGGGCCCAGTGGGGACATTTCCCGCCTGCGCATTGACGAGGCCCTGCGGGTAGCAGCCTCACGGACACCTGCCCGGACAACAGCGTCCGGCGCGGAGGAGGAGACCACCAGGCTCTCCCCGCGCGACATCCAGATGCAGATCCGCGCCGGAGCCACTGCCGAAGAGGTGGCCGAATCCTCCGGCCTGGCCCTGGCCCACATCCAGCGCTACGAGGGCCCGGTACTGGCGGAGCGCGAATACATCGCCCTGCAGGCCCGGAATATGGAAATCTCCGCCGCGCTCCCCTCCCACGACGGCTACCGGTCCGCGTTTGGGGATAACGCGGCGAGCCTGGACGAAATGGTGTCCTACCGGCTGGGCACCTTCGGCATCAGTCCTTCCTCCGTGGTTTGGGACGCCTGGCGCCGGCCGGATGGGACCTGGACGGTCAGCGCCGACTTTGATGCCAATGCTGCCGGAGCCGCGGCCAGCATCGGTGAGTCCGCGCCGGCGCAATGGACCTACAATCCGGGCCGCAAGACCATCCGCAATGCCAATCGCTGGGCCCAGCAGCTCAGCGAGCTGGAACCGCTGGACGGTGCGCTGCCCGCCCGGCGCCTCTCTGCCGTCGCTGACCGGCCCTTCGATTTCGAGGCGGACGCTCCCGCCGGCGGCGCGGACCAGGATGCCGTATCCGAACAGTCCCCTGCGGAACAGGACCGGAACGAGGCGGACAGCCTGCTGGACATGCTCCGCGCGCGCCGCGGGCAGCGGCTGGGCCTGGACGAGGACGACGACGACGCTCTGGCCGCGCTGCTGACCTCCGGGGTGCCGGCCGCGAATCCCCGTGGCCTGCCGGATGACCAGGACACCGACGCACTCGGCGTGGGTGCGTCGGCCGAGGGACCGGGCACCGCGGAGGACGGCACTGCCGGCGACCCTGATGATGATGCGGCAGATCATGCGGACAGCGACAGCGACGGCTCGCAGGCTTCCCCCAGGGCGGGGACAGCCGGGGCAGCGAGGCTGTCGGAGACCGCCAGCGGGCCGAAAAACATCGACGCCCACGGGCAAGGCGTCGACCAGCCGTCCGGACAGCGCGGCGTGCGGTCGATGATGTTCCCGGGCCTGAGCCTTGCACCCCGCCGCCATCATTTCACCGGAGACTCCCCGGTGGATGGAATTGCCCTGCACGAGGTCAGCACCCAGACGCGGGAAATCCGGATTCCGGCCGGTCCTAAGTCCGTCCCGGTGGCCGCCGTGCACCCACAGGCCAATCCGGCGGAGGACGACGAGCAGTCCGATCCCCGGCATGACCGTAAGCCTGCCGTGCGGCCCAAGCGCTCCAGCGTCCCCAGCTGGGACGAGATTGTTTTCGGCACCAAGGGCGACTAGCGCCTGAGAAGGCTGAGTGCGTTATGCCTCGCCCTTATGTGTCTCCGGCCGCTGGCCTGCCGCCATGTCGCGGCAGGGCACATGCATCCAGGTCGAACGGCAGGAGCTGGTCGCGTTCGGCCATCATATTGGCGCTATGTGCGGTCACCCTGCGCATGTAGTGCCGCCGACACAGTGTCTCGTATTCCACCGCTCCCGCGCCCGCTCCCGCACCGGCTTCGGTATCGGTATCGGTATGCTCGGCCATCGCCACGTCCCCCACCACCACCTGGTCCCCCTCAACTGTCATGACGCCGTCGACGGTGCGGGCATTGTGCGTGGCGCGCCGGCCGCACCAGCACAGCGCCTCCACCTGAAGCACCTGCACACGGTCAGCCAGCTCAATCAGGCGTTGGGATCCGGGAAAGAGCCGGGTCCTGAAATCCGCCGTGATGCCGAAGGCAAAGACATCGATGTCCATCTCGTCCACCAGCCGGGCCAGCTGCTCGATCTGCTCCGCGGTGTAGAACTGGGCCTCATCGCAGATCAGGTAATCCACCCGTTCTCCGCGGGTGCGCCGGCGCACCACCTCGTCCCAGAAGTCCGTGCCGGGTGCGACCTCAACGGCCTCGGTGAGCAGGCCCAACCGGCTGGAGATCACCGACTCGCCGGCGCGGTCGTTGCAGCTAAAGAGCACGCCGCCTCGGCCGCGGGCCCGGTGGTTGTAATCCATCTGCAGGGCGAGGGTGGATTTGCCGCAGTCCATGGTGCCGGAGAAGAAGACCAGTTCAGCCACGCCGGCTCTTCCGTGCGGCGCTGGCATGCTGCATCGGGATGCGCAGCAGCGGGACCTCCCGCTCCGCCCTGGTCAGCGAGCCGTGCTGTCCCACCACCTCCAGGGCGGCGGGGCGGACCCGCCGGGTGTCGAAGAAGGCGACAGGCTCCCGGGCGGCCACCAGCACGTCGCCTATCCTCGGCAGCACCTCAGGGCGCACGGGGCCAAAGAATCCGGCCCGCACGGCCTGCTCACGGGTGAGCACCCAGGCCTTGTTGCCGTAACGGCGAAGCCAGGAGTCCACCAGCCGTTCGCGTTGTGCCACGTCGGCGTCCGGCTCCAGGTACAGATGCACCATCCTCGGCTCGCCGGCGGTATGCCGCACGCC
>DATIMB010000154.1:0-3570 GCA_035475875.1 Micrococcaceae bacterium | reverse complement strand
CGCGCCTGCCGAATTCCAGCGCGCATAGTTGGTGCCCCAGCCGGCGGGAAGCTGCGCGGCCACCGGGGTGAAACCGGCGGCGTCTTTGGCCTGTGCGGCCGTGCCGGCCACATCCACCGGCGGGCGGAGTGACCCGGCCTTCGGCTGGGCATTGAGCAGGACGATGGGGATCACTACCGCCAGGCTGACCAACAGCGCCAGCACCATGCCAATCACCGAGGCATTGGCCCGCTTGGCCGCAGCAGCAGGAATAACCGGCTTGACGCTCGGCCCTGGGTTGCCCGAGGGGGTAGGTGCAGTGCCCCCCGCGGGGCTGCCTGCGGTCTTCCCTGCGGCCGCCGACGCAGGCGCGGCGGTCGACCCAGATGCAGACCCGGAGGCGGGTCCGGAGGCGGACCCCGAGGTAGACCTGGGGGCCGGCCCGGGGGCAGGTCGGCTTGATTGTTTCGCGGAGGCAATACCCGCGTTTGGTGTTTCACTCACCCTTCTATAGTCGCTTATCCGCGGCAATGTTCACATCTCGGACGAAACACAGGAGGTTCCGCAGGCCCGGGCCAACTATGATCGTAAGGGACGGCAGGGCCGCCAGCAGGCTCCCGCGCAGTCACCAGATCGGCTGGTCCAAGGGATCGGCTGGTCCCAAGATCAGCTAGTCCAGATCGCCACCGCAACTCAAGGATGAGGATTCCGTGTCTGAAGTAAACGAGGCAGCCCAATATTCAACCCTTTCCCCGGCCCTGGCCGTGGGCGATGACGAACCGGACCGCAACCTGGCCCTGGAACTGGTCCGGGTGACCGAGGCCGCGGCCATTGCCGGCGGCCACTGGGTGGGCTTTGGGGACAAGAACAAGGCCGACGGCGCCGCGGTCGACGCGATGCGTTCGCTGCTCTCCACCGTCCACTTCAACGGCGTCGTAGTTATCGGTGAGGGGGAGAAGGACGAGGCTCCCATGCTCTACAACGGCGAACAGGTCGGCGACGGCTCCGGACCCGAGTGCGACGTCGCCGTTGACCCGATCGACGGCACCCGGCTGACCGCTTTGGGCATCAACAATGCCCTGGCCGTGCTGGCCGTGGCCGAGCGCGGCACCATGTTCGACCCCTCCGCGGTGTTCTACATGGAGAAACTGGTCACCGGTCCCGAGGCTGCGGACATGGTGGACCTGCGCCTGCCGGTCAAGCAGAACCTGCACCTGATCGCCAAGGCCAAGGGCGTCAAGGTCAACCAGCTCACCGTGATGGTCCTGGACCGCGACCGGCACCGGTCGCTGATCGAGGAAATCCGCGACGCGGGCGCCCGGACCAAGA
Source organism: Micrococcaceae bacterium (assembly GCA_035475875.1). GTDB lineage: Bacteria > Actinomycetota > Actinomycetes > Actinomycetales > Micrococcaceae > Arthrobacter_M. The sequence continues at coordinate 2,262 of DATIMB010000154.1, read as the reverse complement.
TCATCATGGACGGCGACGTGGCCGGCGCCATCGCCGCCTCACGTGCCGGCACCGGTGTTGACGCGCTGATGGGCATCGGCGGGACCCCCGAAGGGATCGTAGCGGCGTGCGCCATCAAGACCCTCGGCGGGGTCATCCAGGGCAAGCTCTGGCCCACCAACGACGACGAAAAGCAGAAGGCGCTCGACGCCGGCCACGATCTGGACCGCGTCCTGTCCACCAACGACCTGGTCAGCAGCGACAACTGCTACTTCGCCGCCACCGGCATCACCGACGGCGACCTGCTCCGCGGCGTGCGCTACGACCGCAGCAAGGTGCTCACGCAGTCCATCGTGATGCGCTCCAAGTCCGGTACGATCCGCTTTGTCGACGGCGAGCACCAGGCGCATAAGTGGGAGTCCTACGCCCGCTTCAGCTGATTGGTTCCGGACGACGACGGCGGCGGGAGCTGCGCCGGTCAAGGGGCACCGCCCGCTTCTCGGGCGCCTGAAGCCGCTCCCGGGCCCCTTGACCGGCTCCGCAGCGACGCGTACTCAGCCGCTCGCAGAGCTCCCTTGGTCGACCAACGGCTCGGCGACGGCGGATAGGGTTGAGGTATGAGTTTTAGCGTCGAACAGTGCCTGGACCGGAACATGTGGGACCGCGAGGTCAACGCCCTTGGCGGCCACCCCATGCAGCTGTGGGGCTGGGGGTTGACCAAGGCCCAGCACAACTGGACGGTTGACCGGGTGCTGGTCCGGGATGGATCCGGCGCCGTGGTCGGATCCGCCCAGCTGCTCTTCCGCGCCCTGCCCATGCCGTTCCGCTCACTGGCCTATCTGGCGCGCGGACCGCAGGCCGCGCCGGGCCACAGCACCGCCGTGCTGGACGCCGTCGCCCGTTACGTTAAGACCGAGCACCGCTCCGTGGTCCTGAGCATTGAGCCCGACTGGGACCTGGACTCGGCGCAGACCCAGGAGCTGAAGCACAGTGCGTGGCAGCCGACGAACAACACGATCCTGATCGGCCGGACGCTGATCCTGGACCTGCGCCGGTCCGAGGAGGAACTGCTGGCGGCGATGACCAAGAAGACGCGCCAGTACATCCGTAAATCCGGGCGCGAGGAGCTGGTCTTCCGGCGGGTGGAGCGCAGCGAGCTGCGGCAGTGCCTGGAGGTGTACCGGCTGACCGCCCAGCGCGCGGGCTTCGGCATCCACGAGGATTCCTATTACCTGGATATTTTCGACAACTTGGGGGAGGACTCGCCGGTGTTCGGCGCGTTCCACCAGGGCAAGGTGGTGGCCTTCCTGTGGCTGGCCACCAGCGGTACCACCGCCTTCGAGCTGTACGGCGGCATGAACGATGTCGGCAGCAGCCTGCGTGCCAACTTCTCGCTGAAGTGGACGGCGATCACCGCGATGAAGGAACGCGGCATCACCCGCTACGACTTCAACGGTCTGCTCAACGACGGTGTGTCGCAGTTCAAGTTCGGCTTTGCCGACCACGAGAACATGCTGGCGGGGACGTGGGATCTGCCGCTGTCGGGACTCTACCCGGTGTACACGCGGGCACTGCCGGTAGCCCGGCGGGCCGTCCGCAATGCCCGGTCGCTGCTGGTCCGGCGGCGAACCGGGGTAGCGGCAAAGGCGGAATAGGGCCGACGACGGCGGTGTCACCCTGCGGGGCGATCGATCCGACAGCAATGGTGGGCTTGGGTCGGCCAAGGTCGCCATAGCTGCCGGACGGGCTGTCGCCGCAGCTGCCGCGCGGGCTGGAGCGGCTACCCGGCAGCGGAAGAAACGGTAACGGCGAAGGCGACGGTAGTCCCCTTGGCGCCGCTGGCCGCGTGCAGATTAACCGGGCTTTCCCGCGCCGGGACGAAGGCGCTGCCGCCGTGATCGAGCGGAAGGTCGCCGCGGGGCGAATCGAGCACGGCCCCGCCGGAGACCACTATCACCACCAGCGGCCCGTGCTGGTCCAGCGGAACAGGAGCCCCGCCTGGCTCGATTTCCACCCGCTGCAGTTGGAATTCGCGGAACGGCGGAACCCAGAGCTGCTGCCCCAGATCGGTGGTCTGCGCCTGGATCAGGGGTACGGGCAACGCCTGGAAGTCAACGGTTTTCATCAGTTCCGGCACGTCCACGTGCTTTGGGGTCAGCCCGCCGCGCAGCACATTGTCCGATGATGCCATCACTTCCACCCCCAGGCCCCGCAGGTAGGCGTGGATGTTGCCGGCCGGAAGATACATGGCCTGGCCGGGAACCAGGGACACGCGGTTCAGCA
>DATIMB010000153.1:0-3015 GCA_035475875.1 Micrococcaceae bacterium | reverse complement strand
AACTCCCGTTTGACCATCGACTCGGCCAGGTCCCCGGCCGTGCCGGCGGGCACCAGGCCCACGGCCAGCACCAGGCCCAGCCACCACGGCTGGCCCAGCAGGAAGACCGTGGCCAGCACGCCCACCAGGACGGCGCCTGCCACGGACCCGGCAAAGCCTTCCCAGGATTTCTTGGGACTGATCTTCGGCGCCATCGGGTGCTTGCCGAAGGTGGCTCCGACCAGGTAGCCGAAGGTATCGTTGGCCACCACCAGCAGGAGCATGATCACCACCTGCAGGGCTCCCACATGGGGCGCCGACAGCCAGGTAATCCCCGTCGTGGGACCGCCGGCGCGCAGCAGCAGGAAGACGAAACTCATCATGAACGGGATCCAGGCGAGCACAAAGACTCCGGCGAAGATGCTGGGCACGGCCCCCTCGTCCGGGTCCAGGCAGCGCCAGACCAGCACCGCCACCGCGCTGGCCACCAGCGCAAACAGCAACCCTTCGGCGCCGGCGAAGTATGCCGCCGGGGGCATGGCTACCGTGCCAACCAGCACCGGTGCCAGCGGCACGGCAATCCGGCGCTGCAGCAGGGCGCGGCTGACCTCCCAGACGCCCACGGCGGCAAAGCCGGCCACAATGACGGTCAGTGCAACGGGATAGAGCAGCAGGCCGCCCAAAACCAGCAAGAGCAGGCCCAGTCCGACGACGATGGCGGCCGGCAGGTTCCGTCCGGCTTTGGAGGTGCGTGGCTTGGCTGTGGAGGCTTTGGGTGTGGCTGGTTGCGGGACGATCTGTGCGGCAGGCACGGGCGCGGGCTCCACGGCGGCAGGCTCTCCTGGAGATCCGACGGGGGCAGGCTCGACGGCGGCAGGCTCCGGTGGGGGCACGGCGGCAGGTCCGACGGCGGCAGGCGGCACCGCCGGGGGCCGCGTCCAGCCGGCCACCGCGTTGCGCGCCCGCAGATCCCGGCGCCGCACGGGTGCCATCGCTTCTGCGGGCAGGCCTGTAACCCCCTGCGCGTCTATCGGGAGGGGTGGAACCGGTGGCCGAGGACCGTCCGGGCGCCGGCCGTTGGAGTCCGGCGTGGCCTTGGCGCTCCGCGTGACGTCACCACTGGCCGGGGCACTGCCGCTGGCCGTGACTCCACCTCTGGCCGCGGCGCCGCGCTTGGCCGGGGCACCAGCTTTCCCCCCGCCGTCGCCCTTCCGCCTGGCGCCGCCCCGTTCGGCGTCGCGGAGGGCGCGCCGACTGGTGTAATTTTGGGCATCAGCATCAGCCCCGGATCCGTGGTCGCCGGACGGGGCTGAGCCAGCCGCCGGGGGCTGGTCGTCGCTCATTAGACCTCGAGGAGTTCCGCTTCTTTACGCTTGAGCAGGTCGTCGACGTTGTCCGTGTGGGCCTTGGTCAGCGCGTCCAGCTCCTTCTCCGCACGGGCCCCCTCGTCCTCGCCGGCGTCGCCGTCCTTGACGATGCGGTCCAGCTCGTCTTTGGCCTTGCGCCGGATGTTGCGGATCGAAACCTTGGCGTCCTCGCCCTTGCTGCGCACGATCTTGACGTAATCGCGCCGTCGCTCCTGCGTCAGCTCCGGGATGACCACCCGGATCACGTTACCGTCGTTGGAGGGGTTCGCTCCGACGTCGGAATTGCTCAGCGCCCGCTCAATATCGTTCAGCACGGTCCGGTCGAAGGGGGTGATCAGCAGGGTCCGCGCCTCCGGAACGGCAAACGAGGCAAGCTGCTGCAGCGGGGTGGGCGAGCCGTAGTACTCCACCAGGACCTTGGCGAACAGGCCGGGGTTGGCGCGTCCGGTACGGATCGAAGCGAAATCCTCCTTGGCTACCTCAACGGCCTTGTCCATCTTTTCCCCGGCCTCAAGCAAGGTATCTTCGATCACGGTCTCTCCCTAACACGTCGGTCCGCACCTGAGGTCCAGACAGCCTGCCGCGGGCGGCGCCGCGGATGTCCTGCCTTTATCCTAGCGTGGACCGGAGGGAACCAGCTTAGGGGGTGACCAGGGTACCGAGCTTCTCGCCGCGTATTGCCATGGCCACATTGCCGGCCCCTTCCATGCCGAAGACCAGCATGGTGACGTTGTTGTCCTTGCACAGACTGAAGGCCGTCTGGTCCATCACCCGGATGTCCCGCTGCATCGCCTCGTCGTAGGTCAGCGTGTCCAGCTTCTGGGCGTCCGGGTCCTTTTTAGGATCGGCAGTGTAGACCCCGTCGACCCCGTTTTTGGCCATCAGGACGATGTCCGCGTGGACCTCCAGAGCCCGCTGCGCGGCCACGGTGTCGGTGGAAAAGTACGGCAGTCCGGCACCGGCGCCGAAAATGACCACGCGGCCCTTTTCCATGTGCCGGATGGCACGCCGGGGAATGTAGGCCTCCGCGATCTGGCCCATGGTGATGGCGCTCTGTACCCGGGTTTCCACCCCGGCCTGCTCCAGGAAGTCCTGCAGCGCCAGGCAGTTCATCACCGTTCCCAGCATGCCCATGTAGTCGGCACGGGAGCGGTCCATCCCGCTCTGCGAGAGTTCGGCCCCGCGGAAGAAATTCCCGCCGCCGACGACGACGGCCACTTCGGCGGTCTCGATGGATCCCGCAATCTGCTCGGCGACGCTGCGCACCGTTTCCGGATCGACGCCCAGCTTGCCGCCGCCGAAGACCTCCCCGGACAGCTTGAGCAGCACACGGCGGCGCGGTTTCTTGCCACCGCCCCGGGTGCTGCGCTCGGCGGCGGTGGCAGGGCTGGCATCCGGGCTGTTGGTGGTCATTAGATTATCGATGCTCATATCGCCTTCCCGGTGGCACAAGGCCGTCTGTCTCTTAATTGAATGGTGACATGGAAAGGGGGTGGCCACCAAGGTGGCCACCCCCTCAATATCCATCTGCAGCTATCGGCTACGCACCCACGCGGAAGCGGGCAAAGGCGGTTGCCTTCACGCCGGCCTCGTCCAGCACCTGGGCCACGCTCTTCTTGGCGTCCTTGGCGAATGCCTGGTCAACCAGCACACCCTCCTTGAAGAAGCC
>DATIMB010000152.1:0-6306 GCA_035475875.1 Micrococcaceae bacterium | reverse complement strand
TGGCGTAGGGGACGGCGGCGGAACCGGCAACTGCGCCGGCGACAATGGCTGCCGGGTGGGCCGCAGGTGCGCCGGCAGCGACGGTGGCGGGGGCGCCTGCGGGAACGGCGGCGCTTAGGGGGGCATCCACCGGAGCGGAGGAACACCCGGCGGAAAGCGCCACGATCGCAGCCAACAGGGCAATCAGGCGGGGTAGAGCCGTGGCTCTTGGCATTGGAACTCCAGCTGGATGAGAAGACGTACCCCGCAACTATGGGGCCCGGACAGGCAAATAGCCAGCGGCGGGGACCACAGGCGGCGGATGTCAGCCCAATCGTTATCTTTGCCCCCGGGCCTGCCCATTGCCAGGGCAGGGGCGAGCCGCGCCGGGTCCCGGTGGTCGGCCCCTGGCTTCCCCGGGCGGTCGGCCCCTGGCGCCCCGGCGGGCCGACCGCTGCCCCAAGGCGCCCCGCGGCCGGCCTCTCGGGGCGCCGTTGGGCGGGCCGGATAAATCGGCGGCGACGCGGCCGATTTACGGCATCAATTGCCTAACCGTTAGACTGGTGGTATCTGCCCAGATTCAGGGCCACCATACTAGTTGAGATTAACCGTGCATTGAGATCACCTGCGTCAAACCGCAGGCCTTCTGCCGGGAACACACTGAAACGAGTCTTCGCGCATGTCAGAAACCACCGTCAACCTAGCCTCCCGCAGTGACTTGCGGAACGTCGCCATTGTGGCGCACGTTGACCACGGCAAGACCACCCTGGTGGACGCCATGCTGAAGCAGACGCACTCCTTTGCCGAACACGGCGTCGTGGCGGACCGTGTGATGGACACCGGCGACCTGGAGCGCGAAAAGGGCATTACGATCCTCGCCAAGAACACTACGGTGGCGTACAACGGCCCGTCCTCCGACGGCGAGACCATCACCATCAGCGTCATTGACACGCCAGGCCACGCGGACTTCGGCGGCGAGGTGGAGCGCGGCCTGTCCATGGTGGACGGCGTGGTGCTGCTCGTTGATGCCTCGGAAGGTCCGCTGCCGCAGACCCGCTTCGTGCTCCGCAAGACCCTGGCCGCGAAGCTCCCGGTGATCCTGCTGGTGAACAAGACCGACCGTCCCGACTCCCGTATCGACGAGGTCGTGCACGAGTCCATGGACCTGTTGCTGGGGCTGGCCTCGGACCTGGCCGATGAGGTTCCGGATCTGGACCTGGACGCTGTGCTCAACGTCCCCGTGGTTTACGCTGCCGCCAAGGTGGGCGCAGCCTCTCTGGAGCAGCCGGCCAACGGCACGGTGCCTAATAACGATGACCTGGAGCCGCTGTTCAAGACCATCATCGAGCACATCCCGGCCCCCACCTACGATCCGGAGGGCGTCCTTCAGGCGCACGTGACCAACCTGGATGCCTCGCCGTTCCTGGGTCGGCTGGCGCTGCTGCGTATCTACAACGGCACCCTGCGCAAGGGCCAGACCGTCGCCTGGGCCCGGCATGACGGTGAGCTTAAGAACGTCAAGATCACCGAGCTGCTGGCGACCAAGGCACTCGAGCGTGTCTCGGTCGAATCCGCCGGCCCCGGTGAGATTGTCGCCGTCGCCGGTATTGAGGACATCACCATCGGTGAGACCCTCACCGACCCGGAGAACCCGAAGCCGCTGCCGCTGATCAAGGTCGACGACCCGGCCATCTCGATGACCATCGGTATCAACACCTCGCCGATCGCAGGCCGGGTCAAGGGCCACAAGGTCACCGCGCGCCAGGTGAAGGACCGGCTGGACCGCGAACTGATCGGCAACGTGTCGCTGCGCGTGCTGCCCACCGAGCGGCCGGATGCCTGGGAGGTCCAGGGCCGCGGCGAGCTGGCGCTGGCCATCCTGGTGGAGCAGATGCGCCGTGAAGGCTTCGAGCTGACCGTGGGCAAGCCGCAGGTGGTCACCAAGACCATCGATGGCAAGATCCACGAGCCGATGGAGCACATGACCATCGACGTGCCCGAGGAGTACCTGGGCAACGTGACGCAGCTGATGGCCGCCCGCAAGGGCCGGATGGTCAACATGGCCAACCACGGCACGGGCTGGGTCCGAATGGAATTCATCGTTCCGGCCCGCGGCCTGATCGGCTTCCGCACCCGCTTCCTGACGGATACCCGCGGCGCCGGTATTGCCGCCTCCATCTCCGAGGGCTACGAGCCATGGGCCGGGCCGATCGAATACCGTACGAACGGTTCGATGGTCGCGGACCGCTCCGGGGTCGTCACCCCGTTCGCGATGATCAACCTGCAGGAACGCGGATCCTTCTTCGTCCAGCCGACCTCCGAGGTCTACGAGGGCATGATCGTCGGCGAGAACTCCCGCGCGGACGACATGGACGTGAACATTACCAAGGAAAAGAAGCTCACCAATATGCGTGCCGCTTCCTCCGACACGTTCGAGAACCTGACCCCGCCGCGGCAGTTGACGCTGGAGGAGTCGCTGGAATTCGCCCGCGAGGACGAGTGCGTCGAGGTGACGCCGGAGTCCATCCGGATCCGCAAGCTCATCCTGGACGCCAACGAGCGGGCCAAGGCCTACCGCGCCCGCGCCAAGGCCTGACCGGCCGCTTACGGCTCGTTTCAGGCATCATAGAGCTATGACCCAGCAACCCGTCCCGTTCACTCCAACGGGCGGGTTGCTGCCGTTAACCGACCCGTCCGCTGGTCCGGCCGCGTCCCCTTCCCCGTCCCAGGGCGGCGACGGCAGCAAGCCTGTCCTGCTTTTCATCCATGCCCACCCCGACGACGAAACGATTGTCACCGGTGCGACGATGGCCCGCTACGCGGCGGAGGGTGCAGACGTGGCGCTGCTGACCTGCACGCGCGGCGAACTCGGCGAAGTGATCCCGGCCGAGCTGCGGCACCTGGAGGTGGGCCAGCCGGGAAATGTCGACGACGGCGAGGGGCTGGCCGCCGTCCGTGAGGCGGAACTGGCGGAGGCCCTAAGAGCGTTGGGGGTACGGCAGCATTTCTGGCTCGGCGCCGGCGCTGCCCACGCTGGTCCAGGACTGGGCGTACGTTACCGCGACTCCGGCATGTCCTGGGGCGACGACGGACGGGCCCGGCCTGCGGCAACCGTGCTGCCGGGCTCCTTTTCCCGTGCGCCCCTGGACGAGGTGGCCGGGCACGCCGCCAGGCTGATCCAATCCCTGCGGCCCACCGTGGTGGTGACCTACGCGGCCGACGGCGGCTACGGCCACCCTGATCACATCCGTACGCACCAGATGACGGTCCGGGCGCTGGAGATCGCAGCACAGAGCAGCCAGGACTCCCTTCCCGTGTGGCAGGTCCCGCTGGTCTACACCATTGTCAGTGACCGGCCGGAACGTGCCCTTTCCGCGGACGCGCAGCTGAGCATGGTGGACGGCGACCTGGCCGCCAAAACGGAAGCAATGCGGGCCCACCGTACGCAGATCAGCGTGCATGACGGACGCTATGCCCTTTCGGATAATGTCTGGAAGGATATTTCAGCCCGGGAGGGCTTCCAGCTGTTGGCGGGCCAGTCGGCAAACCCGGAAGAACCCGCGAAGCACGCCACCGCACAACCGTCGGCTCCCGTCGTCGAACCCGACAGTGCCGCCCCATCACGCACCGCGCGCTACGCCGCCGCCGTCGTTGCCGGTCTGGTGGCCGGGCTGCTGGGGACGGCTCTGCATGGTCAGGCCCTGTATGCAGGATCCGTCGAACTGCCGTGGGGAGCCGCGACCGCGCTGCTGCTGTTGCTGGCGCTGGCCCTCTACGTGGGGCTCTGGAGCCGATCCATTGTGCCGTGTGCCGTCACCGGTCTGGCCACCTACGTCGTCGTCGGTCTGCTGACCATTCCGCACGGCCAGTACGGTCTCATTGTAGGGAACCTGGCAGGTACCATCTGGCTTTTCGGCGTCGCCGTGGTGACCCCGCTGGCCATGCTGCTGTGCGGCCGCATCCTGCGGCCGAGGAGGGTTTAGGCCACCCCCGGCCGGCCGAGATTACGGATTCACACAACCGTTATTACCTGTTTGACAGAAGCCGATCGTGGAACCACACTAGGGTCTGTGATCGTAGACACTATTGGGGGACCCGCTACAAAATTGTTGCGGAGCCGGAATTTTCTGAACTTCTGGACCGGCCAGACCATAAGCCAATTGGGGGCGCAGCTGGGTCAGCTGGCCTTCCCGGTTTTGGCAGTATCACTTCTAGGTGCCACCGAATTCCAGGTCGGGGCACTGAACGCGGCGGGAATGGCGGCCTTCCTGGTCGTCGGCCTTCCGGCGGGTGCCTGGGTGGACCGCTGGATCAAACGGCGGGTGATGATCATCGCGGACCTGGTCCGGATGGTGGCGATGCTGGTGGTTCCCGCATTGTGGGGACTGCATCTGCTCCAGATTTGGCACCTGTACGTGGTGGCCGCCATCGTTGGCGTGGCCACCGTTTTTTTTGACGTTTCCTACCAGAGCTTTGTGCCCATTCTGGTGCCGCCCAAAGATGTGGCCGATGCCAACTCCAAGCTGGAATCCACCTCGCAGATCTCCCGGGTGGGCGGCCCCGCACTGGGCGGATTCTTGCTGACCCTGATCAGCGCACCGCTGCTGTTCCTTGGAGAGTCCCTGGGCTACCTGGCCTCCGCCCTGTTCCTGCGCCGCACCCACGACGAGGAGAAGCCGCACGACGTTGCGGACCGCCGGCCGCTGGCAGTGGAGATCAGGGAAGGCCTCGCTTTCGTCGCGGGGCATCCGCTGCTGCGGCGGATCGTGGCCTGCACGGCCGGGCTGAACCTGTTCGCCGCAATCACCATCACCATGCTGCCCGTCCTGATCCTGCGGAACCTGGACCTCGGCGCCGCCGGGCTGGGCATCATCATGTCCGTGGGCGCCGTCGGCGGCGTACTCGGCGCCTTCTGCACACCCTGGCTTGCCCGTCGCACCGGTGAGGGAACGCTTATCCCGCTGGCGGCCATGGTCTCGACCTGCGCGGTGGTGCTGATTCCGGTGGCGGACCTGAGCCGGCAGAAGTGGCTATCCCTGGCCATCCTGGTTTTCTCGGATTTCATGTTTAATTTCGCCGTGCTGGCCTACAACATCATGCAGGTGAGCATGCGCCAGCGGGTCTGTCCGCCGCGGCTGCTGGGCCGGATGAACGCCTCCATCCGGTTCATCGTGTTCGGCGTGATGCCGCTCTCCGCCCTGATCTCCGGTGTCCTTGGCCAGTGGCTCGGCTTGCTTCCCACCCTGTGGATAGGCGCGCTCGGCGGCTTCCTGGCCGTGGCCGTGGTGTTCTTCTCCCCGCTGCGGGGTATGAAGAAGCTGCCGGACACCGTGGAGGACGGTGCCGCGAACGGGTCCATTCCGTCTGCGGGGTCCCTGCCGGCGGACGTGTCCGGAGAGGCGCAGTCGGGCCCGGGGAGGTAACCCGCGTAGGGGCCAGCGGCGGGAGTCCGTTCCTGGGGCAACTCCACGGAGGTCAGGCGGTGTCGGCCCGGGCAAGTATCCCGGGCGAGTAACCCGGGCAAGTAACCCGAAGACGGGCTGGAACGATTCTGCTCAATGAGAGGACCGACTCACTGAGCAGACCTTCGGCGCGGCAGGTGCAACATGCTCAATGAGTTGGCTTGCTCGATGAACTCGCCCTGGCACCTGTCACTGACCAGAATGGTCCCAAGCTCTGGGGTTACTTGTTAGTGACGGAGAAGTAGCGGAAGGGATTAGTGCTCGGGGGCACGGCGCACACGTCGTTCCGGAGCCGGTGGTACTGCTTTGGCGGTCTGGACACTGGCCAGGATCACGACGACGTCCCCGGACTTGGTCTGTACCGTACAGGTCTGCTCGTCCACCGCGGTCAGGAAGCCGAGAACGTCGGTCAGCCGGGGTTGCCGCTCCGGACGTGGGGATTCCGTCGGGACGCCGGAGGCCTGGGTGGACGCTGTCGGCCCGGACCCCTCCGCACGTCCTGTCGGCCCGGACCCCTGATTGGACGCTGTCGGCCCGGACCCTTCGGAGGATCGAGTCGGTCCGAGGGAGCCTATTGCTGACTCATCGGAAGTCCCCGGCACCTGACCCGGCGCACCGCCAGCGATCCTGTAGCGGACCACCACCCGGGTCCCCAACGGCAGCTGCCGCAATGTCTCAATGGCCCTGTCCACCTGTTCATAGTAGGTCTTCAATGTAGGTGGCCTATCCGGCGGTGGGGGATAATGGAACCAATCCAGCCCGCAGACCGGGCAAAGTTCGTATGAAAGGTCGGGACGTGACGTATGTAATCGCGCAGCCGTGCGTGGATGTCAAAGACAAGGCCTGCATTGAAGAGTGCCCCGTC
>DATIMB010000151.1:0-3021 GCA_035475875.1 Micrococcaceae bacterium | reverse complement strand
GAAGCCGCAGGAATTCGCTGACATGGCCAAGGAAGCGGAGGAGATCGGTTTCCTCGGTGTGATGTCCGGGCCGCTGGTCCGCTCGTCCTACCGGGCCGGGCGGCTCTGGGCCACCGCGATGCGCAAGAAGGGCCGGGACATCCCGGCCGAGCTGGCGCACATCGCCGAGGGTATCGAAGACTCCGGCCACACCCGCCAGGAAGCCGCCAGCCTCCTCGCCGCCCGCTGAGACAGGCAACCGGCGCATCCTCCGCCCCCGGGTTGGTGCAAACTCCGCGGTCGGCACGCGCCGACCGCCGTTCCGCGCTTCGAAAGGTTGGCTCCCCGGCCGCGCTGATCCATCGCGCCCAGCACTCCACCCCGGTAGGATGCGCAAATGGGAGATCAATATCTGTCCGAGCCGCCTGCGGTGCCTGCCCGGGTCCGGCAGGAGGCCAAAACCGTGCTACCCACGGAGTTCGCCCGCTTCGAGATGCGGCTGTTCGTGGACACCAGCACCGGCGATGAGCACGTGGCCCTGATCCTCGGGAATGTGGACGCCGACCATCAGGATCCCGATCAGGCACCGCCGCTGGTGCGGCTGCATTCCGAATGCCTCACCGGGGACGCTCTGGGCTCGCACCGCTGCGACTGCGGCGACCAGCTGCGCGCGGCACAGCGGGCGGTGGCCGCGGAGGGGCGTGGCATCATCCTGTACTTGGGCGGCCATGAGGGCCGGGGCATCGGCCTGACGGCCAAATTGAAGGCCTACCAGCTGCAGGACGGCGGCGTTGACACGGTCGACGCGAACCACATGCTCGGTTTCCCGGCGGACGCCCGGAGTTACGCCGCCGCCGCTGCCATCCTGATCACCCTCAACGTGCCGCGGCTGCGCCTGCTGAGCTCCAACGCCGCCAAGTACAACGCGCTGACGTCCCTGGGGCTCGACGTCGAGTCCCGGATTCCGCTGATCGTGGCCGAATATCCGGAAAACACCGGCTATCTGAACACCAAGCGGGAGCGGATGGGTCACGACAGTCCGCTGGCCGCCGACTTCGTCTGGTCCGAGTTGGTGCAGGGCAGGGTCAGTGCGGCCAACGGACTTAGTGCGGGAGCCGCCGAACTGCTGGAACGCTATGGCCCGCTGGTGTCCGCTCCCGCGCTGGTGCTGGCGCAGCTGGGCCAAAGCGCTGACGGTTTCATCGCCGCCCGCACCGGGGACGGCGCCTTCGTCACGGGGGAGTCGGACCATGAGCACCTGCACCGAGTCCGCGCCCTGGTGGACGCCGTCGTCGTCGGAGTGAGCACGGTCATCGCCGACGATTGCCAACTGACGGTCCGTGCTGTCCGGGGACCCAATCCGGTGCGGGTAATCCTGGATCCCACGGGCCGGGCGCCGCGCGATGCGACGGTGTTCCGGGACGGGTCCGCGCCGACGCTGTGGCTCACCGGCCCCCAGGTGCCGCCAGCCGCCGGTCTGGCGGATCACGTCGAGATGGTGCAGCTTCCGCTGGCCGGGACGTCTCCGGACTCCTTCGCCCCGTCGGAGGTGCTGCGCTATTTGTCTGGTCGGGGCCTGGCACGGATCCTGGTGGAGGGCGGCGGCCGTACCGTCTCGCGCTTCCTGGCCGCCGACGTGCTGGACCGCCTGTACCTCACCATTGCTCCGCTGCTGGTGGGCGACGGCGTTCCCGGGCTGCGCTTCGGCGGTACCGATAGGCTGGTGGATGCCCTGCGGGCCCCGGCCCGCAGGTTCCTTCTCGGCGAGGACACGTGCCTTGAATTCGACCTGGCCGCGGCACGCCGGGCCCGGGCGTCGGTTGCTCAGACGCCGGCGCGCTGAGCCAGTGCACGCGGCCAGCCCGGCACATTCAGGCCAGCAGGCACATCCCGGCCAGAAGGACTTCGCTGGCACCTAGTCCTTCCTGAGAGTCGCTTGCACGGCTGCCGATGCATGCATTGGCAGCAGTGCAAGCGAGTGTCAGATCGACCCTCTATCCCTCCCTGTCACCTGTCCCTCCCGGTCACCGGTCCCTTCCGGTCACCGGGGCATTTGACCTGCCCAAGGTGGATCCGACTGTTACCTCGCGGCCTTTTGCTGCACGGCAGCCGCGACATCCCGTGCCGTTTGGTCCCATCCGGTTAATCCGGCCCGTCGGTTCTCGGCCGCCCGGCGCGCCGCGGAGCGCGTGGTCGGGTCGCGAAGCCATTGGGCCAGGACCCTGCGCAAACCGGCCGGTTCCCCCGGTGCGACGGCGAATCCTGGCCGTTGTCCCCGCTGGTCATGCCCGAGGGTGTCCTCGGCTCCTGTTCCTGAGGACACGATCACCGGAATCCCGTGGGCCAGGGATTCGGTAACCACCATTCCGTAGGTTTCCACCGACGACGGAAGCACGCTCAGGTCCGCTGCCTGCCACTGGTCCGCCAACGCCGTCCCGGTCAGCTCGCCGGTCAGCAGGATGCGTGCACCCAGGTCAGCCTCCCCGATGGCCCGTTGCACCTGCTGAACATAGAGCGGATCCCGGGTGAGGGATCCGACCAGGCATGCGGTCCAGGGCTCGTCCGCCACGCCTGCGAGCGCGCTGACCAGGGCAAGCTGGTTCTTTCCCGGAGTCAGCGCACCGACCTGGAGCAGCCGTGGTGGCGTCGAGCCATCCGCCAAGGGAGCCGGTTCGACGCCCGGTGGCGCCACCGCAACCTGCTGCAGCCCGTGTCTGCGGCACAGCTCTGCGGCGGCCCAATGGCTGGTAGCGATGACGGAGGTGGCCGCCCGCACGCTCGCTTCTTCCAGCGCATTGCGCCGCCGCGCCGTGTCCGCCTCCAGGCCGGGCTCCAGTCCCAAAGGCAGGTGGATCAGCAACCGCAGATCCATGCCGGCCGCCACCGAAGCGGTGATAACGCCCGGACATGCCGCCCCGACCAAACCGTCAATGATCACCACCCGATGCCCGTCTTCGGTCCGCAGCCGCTCCAGTGCCGCCGCCAGACGTCGTTCTGCTGCGCTGTCCACTGCGGGCCAGGACCCCTCGACGCGGCAGAGGG
>DATIMB010000150.1:0-2034 GCA_035475875.1 Micrococcaceae bacterium | reverse complement strand
CTCGATCAGCTTGGTCATCACACCGCCCTTGGTCTCAATGCCCAGGGACAGCGGGGTGACGTCGATCAACAGCACGTCCTTGCGCTCGCCCTTCAGCACGCCGGCCTGCAGTGCGGCACCGACTGCCACCACCTCATCCGGGTTGACGCCCTTGTTGGGCTCCTTGCCGCCGGCCAACTGCTTCACCAGGTCGTAAACCGCAGGCATACGGGTGGATCCGCCCACCAGCACGATGTGGTCAATGTCGGAGACCTTGATGCCAGCTTCCTGGATCACGTCGTGGAACGGCTTCTTGGTCCGGTCCAGCAGATCCGAGGTCAGTTCCTGGAACTTCGCGCGGGTCAGCTGCTCGTCCAGGTGCACCGGACCGTCCGGGGTGACGGAGAGGTACTGGAGAGAGATGTTGGTGCTGGTCGCCGAGGAGAGTTCCTTCTTGGCCTGCTCGGAGGCCTCGCGCAGGCGCTGCAGGGCGATCTTGTCCTTGGACAGGTCGATGCCCTTGACCTTGAGCTGGCCCAGCAGGTAATTCACCACACGCTGGTCCCAGTCGTCGCCGCCCAGGCGGTTGTCGCCGGCAGTGGCACGGACCTGGATGGTGGAGAATTCGTCCTCATCCTTGCCGACTTCCAGCAGCGAGACGTCGAAGGTTCCGCCACCGAGGTCGAAGACCAGGATGAGTTCGTCTTCCTTGCCCTTGTCCAGCCCGTAGGCCAGGGCAGCAGCAGTCGGCTCGTTGACGATACGCAGCACATTCAGGCCGGCGATCTCGCCGGCTTCCTTCGTGGCCTGGCGCTCGGCGTCATTGAAGTAGGCCGGAACGGTGACCACAGCGTCCGTGACCTTTTCGCCCAGGTAACTCTCGGCGTCGTTCTTCAGCTTCATCAGGATGCGCGCGGAGATTTCCTGCGCAGTGTATTTCTTGTCATCGATGGCGATGCTCCAGTCGGTGCCCATGTGGCGCTTGACGGAGGTGATGGTGCGGTCGATGTTGTTGACGGCCTGGCGCTTGGCGATCTCGCCGACCAGGACCTCGCCGGACTTGGAAAAGGCGACGACGGACGGTGTGGTTCGGCCACCTTCCGCGTTGGCGATGACGGTGGGCTCACCGCCTTCAAGGACGGAGACAACGGAATTGGTGGTTCCGAGGTCGATTCCTACTGCACGTGACATAAGTGGATTCCTTTCATTGAGCGTTCTGCACTCAACTTTACTCAGCCTTGTTCCGATGTCAAACAGACTTGAGCCTGATCGACTCAAGTTTTCCTGATCCAGCAGGGCTGGCGTATTGTCCCGATCATGAGCGAAACAGCATCCGGGGATGTCTACACCCACGGACATCATGAAAGCGTCCTGCGTTCCCATGCCGCACGCACCGCCGCCAACTCCGCCGCGTACCTTCTGCCGCATCTTAAGCACGGCCAGTCCCTGCTCGACGTCGGCAGCGGCCCGGGGACGATCACGGCTGATTTTGCCCGTATGGTGGCCCCTGGGGAGGTCATCGGGCTGGACCGCGCCCCGGAGGTGGTCGCCCAGGCAACAGCCCGGGGCGCTGACCTGCATCTGTCCAACCTGAGTTTCCAGACCGGGAACATTTACGACCTCGACTTTCCGGACGGCCAGTTCGACGTCGTGCACGCCCATCAGGTGCTCCAGCACCTGACCGACCCGGTGGAAGCGCTGCGGGAGATGAGGCGGGTCGCCAAGCCGGGCGGCATTGTTGCCGTCCGTGAAGCGGACTTCCACGGCATGTCCTGGTACCCGGAACTGCCGGTGCTGGACGATTGGATGTCCCTCTACCAGACGCTGGCCCGGCACAACCGCGCCGAGCCCGATGCCGGCCGGCGGCTGATCAAATGGGCGCAGGCGGCGGGCTTCACCGATATCACGCCTTCATCTGCCAATTGGCTGTATGCCACCGAGGAAGAGCGCCAGTGGCATGCAGGGGTCTGGGCGGACCGCGTGGTGCATTCGGCGTTTGCCGAGCAGTCCCTTGAATACGGGCTTGCGGACCGGTCGGAACTTGAGCGGCTCTCC